>CABUCT010000080.1 GCA_902490145.1 uncultured Oscillospiraceae bacterium | reverse complement strand
CGCCGGCAGAGTTGCTCTTTTGCATATGTCGCCGCTTTCTCAAAGGGAAATTGTCGGCGCACAGCCGCGCCCCTTTACCACCGATTTTGAGGCGCTTGCGACGGAAAGTAAAATTATAAAACCGCTCACCACACCCGAAATGTACGAGCGTATATGGAACGGCTGTATGCCGGGGATATTAAGCGGAGCGTACACCGACCGGAATATGTATTATTCCTCTTATCTTTCCACCTATATTGAGCGTGATGTTCGTGAACTTTCGGGCGCAATCGACGCACTGAAATTTGCAAAATTTATCACGGCGGTAGCCGCCCGTGCCTCCCAGCTTGTGAATTATAAAGCGATTGCCGATGGCGCGGATATCGATCAGGTTACCGCAAAAGCTTGGCTGCAAATTCTTGAAACGCTTGGGATCATTTTTCTGCTGCATCCGTATTCCAACAATGTGCTGAAAAGGACCATTAAAACGCCGAAGCTGTATTTTTATGATACGGGTCTTGTTTGCTATCTTACAAAATGGTCGTCGCCCGAGGTTGCCGAAAGCGGTGCCATGAGCGGCGCACTGCTTGAAAATTTCACGGTGTCCGAGATTATGAAAAGCTATCAGAATGCCGGAAAAGAGCCGTACCTTAACTATTACCGCGACCGAGATGCGAGAGAGATTGATGTAATTATTGAGGGCGACGGCAAGCTGTGTCCGCTTGAAATTAAAAAAACAGCCACTCCCGATAAACGGATTACCAAGACTTTCAGCCTTATCGATAAATCGCCCTTGGTGCTCGGCACCTCCGCCGTGCTCTGTATGAGCGACCGCCTCTCTGCCTTCGACAGAGAAAACCTCATTGTCCCGATTTGGATGATATAGAACCTAAACACAAGAATGTATTTGTTTTATAAAAATAATGAGTGGGGGCTTTATAAAATGACAGAAAAACAAATAAAAATGTTGTGTAAATTTGCTGTAGAGCACGGCAATCGTCCTTTTACCAAAGAGGAAAAAGAAATTATTAAACAAGGTGTAGATAATTCTAGAAATTTAGAGGATTTGTTAGCAGTTGCAATTGCAACTTTGATTAAATAATTAAGGGTGCATTAATGAAAGGTTGTTATAGATTCAACTAAAAATGCACATAAAATGTTTTACAGAGTAAAATCCGCTGACTAATTTAATCAGTCAGCGGATTTTTGTGTTATACCAAGCCAAAATATTTTTCAAAAAAGTTTTTTAGTTTATCAATGACAGTTTTCTTTTTCGAAGCCCTATTTGAACCATCTGAAAATCTTGAAATTGGTGGTAAAATTTTATCAAGATCTGTTCCAGTGGTTTTTATTCCACCATCTCTAAAAGAGTTTTCGATAAATTTTTGGGCTTCTTCGGGCTTTAGCTTTTCCTCTTTGATGATAGTATCTAAATCCTGTTCTTTTTGCTTCTTAACAAAGTCTTTCCAGTCCTTTTCAACATCTGTTTTTACTGTCATTTGGGCAACAAATCCATCTTCAGCAAATTCTGAAGGGATGATATTACATTGATCTTTTACTGGTGTAAGAATCTGAATAAATGGTTTAAGATTGCCGTTTGCTTTCCTCGTTTCAATGGGAGGATTTGCAGCCTCTGCTGTTTGTGTAATAATTCTTTCAAAAACCTTTCTCAAATAAACAATAGACCCTGCTCCAAATCCTTCTCTTGCTGCCTTTTTGGCTTTTTCTAAAGCGTTTGTAAAATCACCGTAAGTTTCAGTATTTAGCGAAACTGCTTCAGAAAATTTTTCGCTTCTTTTTACAATACGCACATAAGGATATTGACTATGTATATTATCTTCCTCTCTGCACTCAAGCAAGAACCACATTTGCACAGAAGCTCCACAACGTGGGCACTCAAGAACACAGTCAATGCTGACAGCCTTTTCGTTTACACCAATACAGAACAAGTCTTCCCCGGAATAAAATGTTCGCTGATCGCCGCAATTATTACAATAATAATTTAATGCAACTTTACCGACCGCAATTTTTTTAGAATTTCCGGTTTTAAGCTTTCTACTGCCCAAAAAGCCTTCTATTTGTACATAATCTGTTGTTATCGGTTTTGATAACACATCTGATAATCTCATACATTACGCCTCCTCAATTTCAGCTATAATCGCATCAATTTCGGCACGCAACGTATTTTCACGCTGAACAATTTCAGATATTTGCTTGTTAAGGACAGCTATATCAATAACTTCTCTTGTATCCTCACTTTCTACATAAGTTGATACAGAAAGATTGTAGTCTGCATTTTCAATATCTTCCTTTTTCACAAGAGCAGTAAAATACTTTTCAGTCTTTCGGTTGATATAAGCGTTTAATATATTCTGAATGTTATTAGGCTCGTTGCTTGCAGTTCCGTCACCCAATTTATTGCTGTTGGTAGACTTGACAAATTCTTTTGAAGCATCAATAAATAAAGTTTGGCTGTCAACTTTTGATTTTTTGAGAACCATAATGCAAGTCGCAATGCTTGTTCCGTAAAAAAGATTATCTGGTAATTGAATGATACATTCAATAAAATTATTATCAATCAAATATTTCCTTATTTTCTGTTCTGCTCCGCCACGATACATAATTCCCGGAAAGCAAACAATGGCCGCTGTTCCGTTTGTTGCAAGCCAACTAAGACAATGCATAATAAAAGCGAAGTCTGCTTTTGATTTAGGAGCCAACACACCGGCAGGAGAAAAACGAGGATCGTTTATCAGTGTTCCGTTGTCAGAGCCTTCCCATTTAATAGAATAAGGCGGATTTGAAACGATGGCTTCAAACGGTTCTTCATCCCAATGTTTAGGATCAGTCAAAGTGTCGCCGTGTTCAATGCTGAATTTATCGTAACCTATGTCGTGCAGGAACATATTGATACGGCAAAGGTTATATGTTGTAATGTTGATTTCCTGACCAAAGAATCCATTGCGAACATTATCTTTACCGAGAATTTTTGCAAACTTCAAAAGTAACGAACCGCTTCCCACAGCAGGGTCGTATACTTTGTTTACTTCTGTTTTCATTTTACCGTTATTATCAAGAAGTGAAATTTTTGTCAGAAGCTCAGATACCTCTTGCGGAGTGAAAAATTCGCCACCACTTTTTCCGGCATTAGAAGCATACATTCCCATTAAATATTCATAGGTGTCCCCAAAAGCGTCAATGGAATTATCTTGATAATTCCCAAGATCCATATCTCCGATAACAGTGATTAGTTTTTTAAGTCTTTTGTTTCTTTTGACTACTGTTGGTCCGAGTTTATTGCTGTTTACATCTATATCGTCAAACAAACCTTTGAAGTTTTCTTCACTTGGACTACCGATAGCAGAGGCTTCAATATTTTTAAAGTCTGTTTGCAATATTTCGTTTAAATTCTCATCCAAATCAGCAATTTCTACTTCTTTGCCGTCTTTTTCTGCTTGATCCTTTGCGTCTTTATCAGCTTTTTTAATTCTATTTAATAAATTCCCAAACAATTCGCTGGGTAAAATAAAGAAGCCTTTTTCTTGCACCATATCACCTTTAACACTTAAAGCTTCTTCATCACTGATTTTTGCATAATCAAAATCAGTATTTCCTGCTTCCCATTCACCTTTGTTGAGATAAGTTGTAAGGTTTTCAGATATATATCTATAGAATAGCATACCTAAAACATATTGTTTAAAATCCCAACCATCGACACTTCCTCTAAGTTCATTTGCAAGGGCCCATATTGTACGGTAAAGTTCTGTTCTCTCTTGTTCTCTTTTATTATCGCTCATTTTTATATTCTCCGTTTTTCAATAATTTTTCATAATCTATACCAGTTCTCAATTCTCTACACAAATCTTCATTTTTTAAGATTTGTACGATATCAGCAGGCACTTCATTTCGTTCTTTTGCAGCCAAATCAAAAAACAACGCCATTTGTTCAGGCTTTGGATTCAGCAGCCGAAGCATTGCAATTTGTCTGTCAGTAGGAGGTGGATTAATTTTTCCGCTTAAAATATCATAAAAGTAAGGTTTCTTTATACCAAGTGCGGTATAAAACTTGACATTTGATAAATTTGCCTCTTTTATCATTTGCGCAAGCAAATTACAGAATTTCATAGAATCATCAACAATCAAGTAATCACCACCGTGTCTAAATTAGTATGTAAGTTTACATACTAACATACTATCATATCTAAAAACAAAAGTCAATAAAAATGAATGGATCGGGAAACATAATTTTTCTATTAGTTGATATTTCATAGAATTGCTATTATACTTGACATAACAAAAACTACCCACCGGATGCGGCGGTTCAACACTGAACTTTGCCATATCATCCGGTGGGTATTTTTTGGCTTTGTAGGCGTTTGTTTTATCTCAAACGCCCTACGGCTCGATGAATTTATTTCTGTTCGATTGTACGGGGGTTAATCATTAACCTCAATAATTTTTAAGGCTTTTTCCGCCGTTAATTCGCCGCGGAGATACTGATCCCGTGCTGCCGAGGCAGCTTCGCTCCAATCCCAATACATTTCAATAGATATTCCTTTGGGAAGTTGCTTAAGGGCATAGGCGGCGCGCTTATATCGTTTATACATTTTCTGTTTGGTGCGTTCGAATGCCTTCAAAACAGGGTCTGTGTCAATAGCAATTTTATGCTTAATTATCGGTGCAATCTCTTTGCAGGTCTTTCCGTTACTGATAACTCTATCACAATACCGAGTTGCTTTTCTTGTCTTTGGAATGAAATATTGTCCGCAACAAAAGCATCGAGCAACATTGGGATTGGAATTCAAATAGTGGATCAAAAGGAACTGAAAATAATTCTTAATAGACCTAAAGCGGTATTCCGTATTCATAGTGCCGGTAAAGGTATAGCATTGTATAAATGCCCCTTGGGCAAGATTTGCATACTTCTCATCAAAATCCAAGGGAATACCAAATGACAGGTCTTCCAAGACTTCTCGAAGTTGAATATAAGAAATTACCGGCTCAGTAATATGTTCGCAAATTTTATATTTTGCGTGATACACATACATTGCTGTCCCATCGTCCTTGGGCGTGTGATCCAAAAGGTCAAACCGCAGCAATGAGCCGAGTGCAGGATATAGGTCTTCAATATCATACACCAATTCGTTGGCCTCGGTCAGAAGTTTATCAAAGGTATCTAAATAGACGGTACCGTAATTCTCGGGATCGCCATCATCCTCTGTCTTCTCTGCCAGTTCTTCGATATTTATTAACGAATCCAGATAGGTATTAAAATCCAACTCTGCAAACCATATGAGCTCAGCGCCAATGGTTGTTTTATCAAGTACATTCTCGCCCTTGTTTGTAACAAGGGTTCTTTTTATTATACCGTCTTTTTGCAGTGTTACATAAAGTCCCGGTGTTCTTTGCATCTAACGATCCCTCCTTTTTGTCTAAAAGTAAACTTTTGCATTTTTTGAAAGATCACTCTTTTATTTAGAAAAAGTGCTTTACTTTTTACAATTATATCACGGTCGGGCAGAAATGAAAAGCCTGACCTTACAACTAAACAGCCTGCCGACAGGATATGAGTGGGCGGCCTTTGGCGATGACAGCAGTTTGCGAAAACTGTGCCGAGAGAGAAAGACGCACTTCGGTGTGTTCCAAAAGGACTTGGCAAGCGAAGGTTTGCTCTCAACACTACACGGTCGAAAAAAGAGCGTAGGAACAATGTCGGGCGTACAGGTAAAATCTGCGGAGAAGCGAGGAAGGCTTATAAACTTTCTCTTGTAAGAAACAGTCGTTATTTGCAGTTGTAGGCATTATTTTATTGCTTGCAGCGGGGGCAAGAGGTGCTCCTGCAAAAATAAATACGGTTCGATTTTTCGGGCGCGGTAAAAGGTTATTTTTTAAAGGTGGGATGTTTATGATTGTTTTAAAAGAATTCTTAAAACAAAACTTTAGGCAAAGGAGTGTGTAAAATGTCAACCGAAAAAACACTGTCACTTGTGCGGATGTCGGATGTGCGGCTGCAAGAAGTTAAATGGCTTTGGAAACCGTATATTCCGTTTGGGAAGCTGACAATTATTCAGGGCGATCCCGGCGAGGGCAAAACAACGCTTGCTTTAAGACTTGCCGCCGCCTGCTCTTCCGGCACGGCTTTGCCCAGTATGGAAATTGCGCAACCGTTTAATGTGATTTATCAAACGGCGGAGGACGGGCTCGGCGATACTGTTAAACCAAGGCTTATAGATGCCGGTGCGGACGAAAGCAGAGTGCTGAATATTTGCGAAGATACCGATGCGCTTTCCC
>CABUCT010000079.1 GCA_902490145.1 uncultured Oscillospiraceae bacterium | reverse complement strand
ATATATCAGTATATTAATACTTAAATTATTTTATGAAAGCAGGGAGTTTTTATGAAATTAATGTTTCTCGGTGCAGCTCTCGAAGTTACAGGATCCTGTACGCTGATTAATGCGAGAGGTTATAATATTCTAGTTGACTGCGGAATGGAACAAGGTCCCGACACATATGAAAACAGTGAAATTCCGGTTATACCGGCAAACATTGACTGTGTTCTTCTCACTCATGCACATATTGATCATTCGGGGAAGCTTCCGCTTCTTTCTTCGCAAGGATTTTCGGGTCCGATTTATGCCACAAAAGCAACAAGTAAACTGTGTTCTATAATGTTGCTTGATTCGGCTCATATTCAGGAATTTGAGGCTGAATGGAGAAATCGAAAAGCAAAGCGTTCAGGAAAAGATTTATATACTCCGCTTTATACAACTTCCGATGCAGCCAAAACCATAACTCAGTTTGTGCCGTGCGACTACAAAAAAAGCTATGAAATACTTGATGGAATTTCAATACGTTTTATTGATGCCGGACACCTTTTGGGGTCATCATCTATTGAAATAAGTGTAACCGAAAACGGGAAAACCGAAAAGATTCTCTTTTCCGGAGACATCGGAAATATTGATCGGCCTCTCATTCGCGATCCAAGCGTTCCTGATCCCGCTGATTATTTAGTTATTGAGTCGACATACGGAGATCGGCTTCACGGTGATCGACCCGATTACGTTGAACAGCTTTCTAAAATTCTTGAAGATACATTTAAAAGAGGCGGAAATGTTGTAATTCCGTC
The DNA here is from genome assembly GCA_902490145.1 of uncultured Oscillospiraceae bacterium. GTDB lineage: Bacteria > Bacillota > Clostridia > Oscillospirales > Acutalibacteraceae > UMGS1484. Next base: position 5,489 of record CABUCT010000079.1, on the reverse strand, counting down.
ATTTGCAGTCGGAAGAACTCAAGAGCTTCTTTATATCATTCGTGAAATCAAACAAAAGGGGCTTGTAAAAAGCTTGCCCGATTTCCCCGTATATGTTGACAGTCCCCTTGCAGTTGAGACTACAAATATTTACGGAAGCGACATGACTGAATATTATGATGAAGAAACTCTTGAGCTTGTAAAACATAATATAAATCCTATATTTTTTGAAGGGCTAAAAGTATCGGTAACAAGTGATGATTCAAAGCTGATAAATGAAAATAAAGCTCCTAAGGTCATCATTTCTGCAAGCGGAATGTGTGAAGCCGGCCGAATAAGACATCATCTTAAGCATAATCTATGGAGAGAAGAATGTACCATATTATTTGTTGGATATCAGGCAGTCGGAACACTGGGACGATCAATAGTTGAGGGAGCGTCTGAAGTCAAACTTTTCGGTGAACCCGTTAAAGTAAAAGCCCATATTGAACAGTTGGTTGGTATCAGCGGACATGCAGATAAAAACGGTCTGCTGAAATATGCAGGTGCTATTGCTCCAAGCCTCAAACAAATATTCGTTAATCACGGAAATGAGCCTGTATGCAACAGCTTTGCTAAAGAGCTTACTGATAAATTCGGAATAAAAGCGGTTGCACCTTACAACGGCTCAATATATGATCTTGAAAGCGGTCTTTGTATTAAAGAAGGAAATAAAACTTATATTCAAAAACCGGTCAAATCAAACTATTCCCACAATCCTTCTTCTGTTTTTGATCGTCTGTCCGACGCAGGAAAACGTCTTAATGCTGTTATTGTTAAAAACAAAGGCGGAGCCAATAAAGATCTTGCCAAATTTGCCGATCAGATAATTGCACTTTGTGAAAAATGGGACAGATAATCGGAGGAAATATAAGTGTCTAAAACAGTCACAATTTATGACGTTGCAGCAGCAGCAGGTGTATCAATAGCCACCGTAAACCGGGCACTCAATAATAAACCCCGTATCAGTGAAGCTACCAGACAAAGAGTCATAAAGGTTGCATCAGAACTTGGATACACTGCAAATAAGGCTGCACAGGCTCTTTCAAGGAAACCTATAACAATCGGTATAATCATATGTGATACGATCCATGAAGTTCAACAGGGAGTTCTTCGCGGTATGAAGAAGGCTATAACTCAACTTGAATCGCTAAATGTCCGCTGTCAATTTTTTATTACAGAAGAGAATAACACAGATAACAGTTTTTCTCAGTATGAGCGTGCTTTCAGCCTGTTCCGCAGAAGTGGTGTAAACGGTATTATAATTTTTACCGGATATGAACCGTTAAAACAAAAGCAGGAAATAAACTCACTTTTTGACGATAATATTTTAACTGCAACCATCGTAACCGACATTCCCGACAGCCGCCGTGTTCTTTCGGTACGCTGTAATGGAGTTTGCGAAGGACGAATGGCCGCAGAAATGCTTAACTTACTTGTTCCCGGCGGAAAAATTGCCATCTTTGCAAGCTCACAAAAGATTCCCATATGCGATGAGAATTTAAAAGGATTTCGTAAAGCTTGTGCTTCGCTATCTATAACTGAAGGTCCTGTTTTTGAAAACCAGGATAACCCGATACTAGCATATCATGCAGTTGATCGCCTTATAACCGAATATCCCGAAGTTGATGGTATTTACATTTGTTCCGCAAACTCTGATTCAGTATGTAAGCGTATTGAAGAGCTTGGCGTTAAAGGCAAATACAAAATTGTCGCAACTGATCTTTTTGAAGGCGTAAGCAAAAATATTGAAAAAGGAATTATAAACGCCTCTCTTTTTCAAAATCTTGAAAAGCAGGGAGAGGTTGTGGTCAAAACATTTTATAAAAAGCTTTGCGGAGAGCTAAGTCAAGACGCACAGGAAATACTTTTTATTCCTGAAATTGTTATGAACAGCAATAAAGATTATATTCTTGAACGTTCGAAATACGGCAATGATTTTTAATTGACAATATGTATTTTATGGTTTAAAATGTATCTGTTAAAGTTAGTTTTTAGGAGTTTTTTAAATGAAAAAAATCATATCTGTTTTGCTTGTATTAAGCCTTCTCGTCCTCGGGCTGTCGGCATGCGGCAATAACAAAACAAAGGAGAATAAAAAAATGTTAAAAGGAAAACATCACGTTGAAATTTTGGTAGAGGAATATGGGCTCATATCACTTGAGCTTGATGCTGATGTTGCACCAATCACTGTCACAAATTTTGTAAATCTTGCAAACAAAAATTTTTATAACGGTCTCACCTTTCACCGCGTTATTAAAGGTTTTATGATTCAGGGAGGAGATCCCCTCGGAAATGGAACCGGTGGTTCTGATGAAAACATCAAAGGAGAATTTGCAAGAAACGGAGTGAAAAACACCATTTCTCACACTCGGGGAGTTATTTCAATGGCTCGTTCAAGTGACTATAACAGTGCTTCCTCGCAGTTCTTCATTGTTCATCAAGACAGCAAATACCTTGATAATCAGTATGCTGCATTCGGTCATGTAACTTCAGGCATGGACGTCGTTGATGCTATTGCCGAGAACACCCCGGTTTCGGATGATAACGGAACTGTAGAAATAATAAATCAACCTATCATCACCTCAATCAAAGTTATTGACTAAAACCCGCATTAACTAAAATTTAATATTATATAAATCAAAGACCACCGGTTTAACCGATGGTCTTTGATTTTATCTTGCTAATATTTCTGTTTTATTCATCATTTAACATAAGTGTCTTTAATGCTGTATACCGAAGTGTCTTCCGGTTATTCGCAATCATTTTTTCAACTGAAGCTTCATTTCCAACCAAGACAAGAAGTTTTTTTGCCCTTGTGATGCCTGTGTAAAGCAAATTTCGAAACATAAGCTGTGGCGGAGCACCAACCACAGGTATCACAACACAGTTATATTCACTTCCCTGACTTTTATGTATCGTGATTGAATACGCCTGTTCCAAATCATCTGCATCATCAGCAGAATATAATGCAATTTTATCGTCAAACCGAACGCTTAAAATTCCTGTCAAACGATCAACTGACTGAAGTATTCCGATATCTCCGTTAAAAACTCCACATCCCTGTTTGCCGTCATTTCTAGTCCAAACCACATCATAATTATTCCTAATCTGCATAACCTTGTCACCTTCGCGAAGAACCGCATGCTTATTTTTAAATTCAGCCTTTCCGAATTCCGAAGGATTTAACCGTGATGCCAGCAATGGATTAAGGGATCCTGTTCCCGTTTCTCCCTTTCTTGACGGACAAAGCACCTGTATATCTGAAAGTGGATCAAATCCATACGCTTTCGGCAATCTTTCAGTACAAAGGTCATTTATAATTTTCGCGGCACGGGCAGGATTCGATTCTTTTACAAGGAAAAAATCCCCCTCTTTTTTTGAGTATTCAGGATTTCCTCCTGAAACGACCAAATGAGCATTTGTTACGATTTTACTTTGCATAGCCTGTCGGAAAATAGTATCAAGGCAGACCACGGGCAATTCCCCGCTCTCAATAAGATCTCCAAGCACATTTCCCGCACCAACCGCGGGCAACTGATTCCGGTCGCCAACCATTATAATACGGCATCCAAGCCTCGCAGCCCTGAGAAGAGCTTCAAAAAGTAATGTATCAACCATTGAAAGCTCATCAAGAATTATAGCCTGAGCAGGAAGAGGATTTTTCTCATTTTTCGAAAAATAAAGTTTTCCGTCCTGTCCTCTTTCGGCTTCAAGAAGACGGTGTATAGTCTTTGCCTCATATCCGGTAAGATCACTCATTCGCTGTGCTGCTCTTCCGGTCGGTGCAGCAAGTGCAAATTCAAGTCCCTGCTGTTCCAAGATGGTTATTATAGCTTTAAGAGTTGTGGTTTTTCCGGTTCCGGGACCTCCTGTAAGTATAAGCAACCCCTTCGATAATGCCGCCATAATTGCCTCTTTCTGCCGTTCCTCATATTTTATTCCGCTTACAAGTTCAATCGCATTTATCTGGCTTTTAAGTGCGGTGATGGGCACGGGAGGATATTCAAGCATAGTCCTAAGCCTTCCGGCTATGTAACATTCAGCGGCATATATATAATCAAGAGCCACAAATTCTGTGTCGTTAATATTAAATTTTGATATTCTCCCGTCTTCACAAAGAGAATCACAGGCAATATCAGTTGAATCCGGACTTACAGAAAGAAGCTGTGCCGTGATATTTACAACCTTATCTCGCGGCAGACAGGTATGCCCATTTGAAAGATTATGATGAAGAACATAAAGCATACCGCTTTCAACACGGTATTTATTATCCGAAGATATTCCAAGTCCCGACGCAATTGAATCAGCACGATCAAATGAAAAACCGATATCGTCAGAACAAAGCTTATAGGGATTTTCGGTTATCTTCTCAACACATGAAGCCCCCAGATTTTTATATATTCTGAGACTCTCTTCGGTGGAAATACCCATGCTCACAAATCTTAGCATAACATCTCTCATACCGAACATTTTTTTATATTCAGAACCGATTTTTACTGCCTTTGCAAGTGAAATCCCCCTTATTTGCGATAATCGTTCGGGTTCATTTTCCATTATGTCAAGTGTATTTTCACCAAAACGTTCCACAATTTTCGAAGCAGTTGAGGGGCCTATTCCTTTTATTGCTCCGGCAGACAAATATTTAAGTATCGCCTCTGCTGTAGCAGGTCGTATTTGCTCACTTGATTCGGCATGAAACTGCTGCCCGTATATTTTATGGGTTTCAAACTTTCCACGAAGTCTTAACATATCTCCCGCCGAAACATATGAAAAATTTCCTACAACAGTCATAAGCTCATAATCAGTATTCAGTTGTAAAACAGTATAGCCGTTTTGATCATTTCGAAAAGTAATGACTTCAACTGTTCCTTCTATTTCTTCAAAATCCGAATTATCATAGGGTAAATCAAAATATTCGTCCATTTGACCTCCAAATGTATATTTAGGCCGACGGTATTAAACCGACAGTTTAAATATTATACAACATTCTATTAACTTTTGCAAACATCCTGACAGACATACTCTGAAAGGTCTTTCAACTCGCAATATAAAATATTTTCATATTCACAATATTTTATAAATTTTTTATACTCTACTCCCTCCAGCCCGCAATTGACAGCAATTATCTTTTTAAAATGTGTTGAACCAAGCAACTCCGAACGAAGCTCTGCTGAAAGCATTCTGTCCTGAATTTGTGCTACATCGGTAATCGGCACTATTATAAGACATTTGTCATTATTCTTAGGAGTAGTAAGCCATATTACTATTTTTAATATAACCATGCTGATTCCGTAAATTGCAAATAAAAGTCCGATTCCAAATAATATGTTCTGAGTCATAAAAAAACCGCCTTGCAAAATATGTTTAATACATTTTATGCAAGACGGAGAAATACGATATAAATTTGATAGATTAAGCAAAGTCGACAAATCCGAACCCGCCTAAAACGGCTTAATTTCGGCGATTTT
>CABUCT010000078.1 GCA_902490145.1 uncultured Oscillospiraceae bacterium | reverse complement strand
AAAAAGACTTCCGAGTGACACCTACCGTCTGCAAAATCGCGGCGGAAGAGGTGTTTCGGGCATGAGCCGGAGAGACGAGGATTTCGCTGAATATATGTTCACCTGCTCATCTCATGATTACGTTATGTTTTTCTCAAATCTCGGAAGAGTTTACCGGCTCAAAGCTTATGAAGTGCCTGAGGGAAGCCGCACTTCCAAAGGAATGAATATCGTGAATATCCTTCCGCTTTCAGAGGGTGAGAAAATCACGGCAATGCTTCATGTCAGATCCATGGATGAAGATTTAAATCTTTGCATGCTCACCAAAAAGGGCATTATCAAAAGGACAAAGCTTTCTGCATATAATACTGCAAGGAAGGGCGGAATCATCGCAATTGATCTTGATGATGACGATGAACTTCGCTGGACCGTGCTTACGAACGGAAACGACGAATTGCTTATTGCCACCAAAAAGGGTATGGCTATCCGGTTTAAAGAGAATGATGCAAGACTTATCGGAAGAACTGCCCGCGGCGTTCGTGCTATTTCCCTTTCGGATGAAAAGGGTGATGAAGTGATAGGAATGGCTGTGGTAAACAACGAAAACACCCTGCTTACAGTCACCGAGACAGGCTATGGAAGACGAAGCTCCTTTGACGATTACAGAACCCAGTCGCGTGCGGGTAAGGGACTTATAAATTACCACACCGAGAAATACGGAGATGTGGCGGCTGTTGCCGGTGTCTCGGGAGATGAAGACATTATTTTGATTTCGGCTGATGGAATCGTTATCCGCATTCCAGCCGATACGGTCAGCACATTTAACCGACCCTCCAAGGGAGTCAGAGTTATGCGGACGGGAGAAAATGACCGTCTGGTTACCATGGCTTTGGCGGCTCACGAGGATGAAACCGAAGCCCAAGAATCCGAAAATTCTGAAAACAGCGAAAATGCTGAAACCACCGAAACTTCTGACGACCAGATTGCTGAAATATCTGAAAACTGATAAAGTTTTTTGAGCGTCCGTCAGCTTATTGCCGGCGGACGCTCATTATTTTTTCTTAAAAATTTATTTTCACAGGAAGGATTACCATGAAACATCTGAAAACCACTGTATTTATTTCAATTTTCGCCATAATTTTTACTATTTTTGTTTCTCCTGCGTCGGCAAATCCGTCTGTTTGCGGCGACATGAACAAAGACGGAAAAATAACCGCAAGCGACGCACTGATCATTCTTCAAAGTTCGGTCGGAAAGCTTCCGAAAACAGAAGAAGGCGACGTTGATCACGACGGAAATGTCACTGCTAAGGACGCACTGATTTGTCTTCAAATGGCTGTACATATTATTACGGAATTTCCCGATGAAAGCTTTAATTATAAAGCTCTCAAAGCCGATGAGTATTATTCATATAATGTTTTGACGCCTGTTCAAAAACAGCTTTATGAGCTTTTATCAAAAGACGCAAAGCCGGGGATCAGTGATGAGATCGCCGTTCCCGAAGGTACTCAGGCGGATGAAATTGACCTAAGATGTGCTTACAAAGCATATGTGAACGATCATCCCGAAAGTTTTTGGATGCCGTATTCATATGGATATTCAATCAGCGGGCTTAATATAAAAAAGATATTATTTAACACAGACAAGACAAAATACCAGTTTTCTGCAGATGAGAGCAATGAAATGAGCAAAACACTTGAACAAACCGTTGAAAGTGTTATCAAATCAGTGCTTGAGAAAGATCTCAGCGAAAGCGAGATTGCTTTAAGATTTCATGATTATCTGGCTGAGACTGTAAGTTATGATTATGTGGCGTTTGAAGATGCAAACGGAGCCAAAAACTATCCGAAGTCTTACACAGCTTATGGGGCTTTGGTAGATAAAAAAGCAACCTGCGAGGGTTATACCAAAGCTTATTCCCTTTTGCTTAGCAGAGTTGGAATTGTTTCAACTCCCATTATCGGAATCGAAAACGATACCAACGGAGGACATATGTGGTCATGCGTAAGAATTTCGGGCAAGTGGTATTTTACCGATGTGACTTGGGACAGTAACTCAGGCCATCAAAGCAAGGCGTATTATAACCAAACCACCGAGGTGTTTAAGCACAGCCACACTCCGAGTCCGGTCATTTCAGAGCTGTCGAAGGATGAACAGAAAAAAATATCAAGCTTCAATTTGTCGGTTCCACTTTGCAATTCAACCGAACACAACTATTGTGTTATGAACGGCACATATTTTGCCGACGGCGAGGAGTTTCAACGTATGTTCCCCGAAAAATTTGCCAAAGCATTAGACAGCGGAGAAAAATCCATGCATATCACAGTAAGTGACAGAATCTTTTCCGGAACAGATGATATCAAAAAAATCCTTACGAATGATATTCTTGTGAAGGGACTGAATTTGGCAAAACCGGAGAACCGGATTTCGGGTTATAAAATGTTCCTTGCCAGCAATACACAGTATTTTATTTTGGAATGGTAATTTAAACGTACAAAATTATCCAAAAGATTTCTGATTAAACAAAGCCGATTAATCCAAACCCGATTTTAAAGGACGGATTTCCGCCTTTGCTTTGTTAAAATACTTGAGAATCCGTTATGATTCTCTGCGTTTTGTGCCGCTTAAAGCTTTAACCGTTGCCGGGCGGCAGCCCGACTGCCTCACACAGTCAAAAATCCGCCTCTTTAAAATTTTTCGACATAAAACGAGAGGAATTTTGAGCAATCTTGCGTGCGGAGAAAGCCGCAAGGCTAACGCCTGTGGGTGACGACAAGCCGAAAATCGCTAAAAATTAAGCCGTTTTAGGCGGGATCGGATTGTCGGTTTTGCTTAAAATAAAAAATAAAATGCACCTCATTTATCAGGCAACGCAGTTTATGACGTTTATGCCTGATTTATGAGGTGCATTTTGTTTTTCGGTCAAACGAAATCTTTTCTATTACAGATCGTCAACATCCTGAATGGGCTGTTCACCGTAAAGCGGTGTACCCGTATAACTTCCGTAAATATCTGTTTCGCTTTTAAATTCGGGGAGATCATATTCTTTTTGAGTTTTAAAATTATCTCCCTTTTTGCTGAAACTTTCACGGCCGTTTTTTTGCTTTTTTCCACTGAAAAACATATTGTCACCTCCGCAAAAATAGTATACCCAAATTTGCCGTTTGATCAAAGGATTAAACAAAATAAGCAAAGTCGATAAATCCGAACCCGATTTTAAAGGACGGATTTCCGCCTTTGTTTTGTTAAAACACTCGAGAATCCGTTATGATTCTCTGTGTTTTGTGCCGCTTAAAGTTTTAACCGTTGCTGTGCGGCAGTCCGACTGCCGCACACAGACAAAAATCCGCCTTTTTAAAATTCTTCGACCTAAAACGAGAGGAATTTTGAGCAATTTTGCATGCGGAGGAAGCAAGGTTAACGCCTGCGGGTGACGACAAGCCGAAAATCGCCGAAATTAAGCCGTTTTAGGCGGGATCGGATTGTCGGCTTTGCTTAAGCAAAAAAACCTAAATATGACTTTACAGCGTCCGGATGTTTCCTATCTGTGAGGAATAAACCTTGAAACCCTAACATTTCTTTTATAACCTCAAATGTTCATTTGTTAAGTTTTTGTTAATTGGTTGACAGTCAAGACTCGTTGTAATAAAATGAAGATAGGCTATATATTTTGGGGACAATTTGACGAATAAAGGTCTTTTTGCGGTTTTGAGAGACTTTAAAAATTGTGTTGAAGCCGTAACTTATACCAGGCCTTCAAAAAATCTCCGGGAGTTATGTTCCCTGTTCTGTTATTTTATTTCGTAATATTTTGATAGCCGTTTTTCGATATTTTTAAACAAAGAGGTGGAAAAATGTCCGCTTTTGAAGAAAGATTCATCCGCACCGAAATGCTTCTTTCAAAAGAAGGTCTTGACCGTCTGTCAAGTGCCAAAGCGGCGGTGTGCGGACTTGGCGGAGTTGGGTCATATGCCGCTGAAGCTCTTGCCCGAAGCGGCGTTGGAAGTCTTATAATTATCGACTGCGACACGGTCGACTGCTCAAACATAAATCGTCAGATTCCTGCTTTGTGCTCAACGGTGGGAAAAGACAAAACAGAGGTTATGAAACAGCGTATTTTGGACATAAATCCCGACATTCGGCTGACCGCTCTTAACCTCTTTATCTCTCCTGAATCAAATCCCGAAATTTTCAGCGGGTGCGACTATATAATCGACGCAGTCGACAACGTCGCAGCAAAACTCTGGCTTGCCGAAACCGCACAGAAGCTTAACATTCCGATAATTTCGGCAATGGGATGCGGAAACAAGCTTGATCCTTCGCGTCTTGAAATTGCAGACATTTCAAAGACATCGGTCTGCCCTCTTTGCAGGGTTATGCGGCGTGAACTTCGGCTTCGCGGAATTGACCGTCTTACCGTGGTATATTCAAAAGAGACGCCGATAAAACCGGTTGAAAGCGGTGAGCTCAAGGGCGGTCGTCCCGCTCCTTCAAGCATGATCTTTGTTCCCGCATCGGCCGGTATTTTAATGGCTCAAAAGGTTGTTTGTGACATTTCAAAAATTCAATTGAGGTGAACTTTTATGCCGAAAATTATGAAAGAAAAGCCTGTAACAAACACAGAGGCAAACAAAACTGAAGCTGCTGTTGAAAAAAATATTTTTAAACGCCTTTGGATTTTTATAAAGGATCATTGCGGAAAGGCCGAAGAAGGGCGTTTTGACAATCAAGAACCTGTTTTCTTCGGAATGAGCAAAGCAAAGCTTAAATATTTTTTATTTTTCCTGTGCTCAACCGTTTTTATGGAGTTCTTTTTCAAGCTCATAATTTATCCAACGCCAAAGGGAATGTTGTTCACTTTGGGTTTTGCCGTTGTTAATGCCCTTGTTATGCACACATTGGCGTCGCTTTTTTCCCCGCGTGCAAACCGAATCATATGCAAGATTCTGATAGGAGCTTACGGACTGTGGTGTGCGACCCAGTTTGTTTATTATAATATTTTCAAAACTCCATTGTCGTTCAAATCCATGATGAACGGCACCCGTCAGGTTGTCGGAAATTTTCTTTTTTCCGCCCTTGACGCTATCGCCAAAAACCTTTATGGAATCGTTATTCTGTTTCTGCCGTTAATATTTTTCTGCGTTTTCGGCCGCAAGACCTTTGACACATCTAAAACTCAAAGAAAGACCAAATTTAAAAACATCGTCACAGCAACCTGCATTTTTTCTGTGATTCTCGGGTCAACCATAATTTACGGAGCAGATGACCGCAAGGTTTACGATGAAAACCCGTCGGCTCAGTATTTCTCGTCTGCATTTGATGTTAAGCTGTCACAGCCCACTTTCGGCGTTGTTACAACCCTTCGGCTTGAGCTTCAGCATCTCCTTTTTCCGGATCTGTATAAAAGCAACACTGACGGAGCTTTGACCGAACCCGCCATGTACAGTGCAGAAAATCTAAGCTTTCAAAACGACAATGTTATGAACATTGATTTTGATCAATTGATAAAAACCGAAACCGATCCCACCTACCTTGAAATGCACAAATATTTTTCATCGGTCGCCCCTTCTAAAAAGAATGAATACACCGGAATTTACAAAGATTTTAACCTCATTTATATGTGCTGTGAAAGCTTCTCGTCATACGCTGTGGACAAAGAGCTTACCCCAACCCTTTACAAGCTTGCAAATGAGGGCATAAAATTCGAAAATTTCTATAATCCTATTTGGGGTGTTTCCACCTCTGACGGAGAATATGTCGCCTGCCAGGGGCTTATTCCCGAAAGCGGAGTTTGGAGCTTTTTGAAGTCGTCAAAGAACTGGATCCCGTTTTCTCTTGGTAACCAATTCCGCAAGCTTCAGGGATATTCCGCTCCTGTTGCATATCACAACAATACATACAATTATTACAACCGTGACAAATCTCATCCCAATCTCGGGTATGATTATAAGGGACTCGGAAACGGACTTGATGTTAAAGAAACATGGCCGGAATCTGATCTTGAAATGATGGAAAGAACCGTTCCGCAGCTTGTGAATCAAGAGGAAAAATTCCACGCATATTATATGACAGTCAGCGGACATATGAATTATGATTTTTCGGGTAATGATATCGCTGCCAAAAACCGTGCGGCGGTTGAAAATCTTGATATGAGTGAAGAGTGCAAAGCATATCTTGCCTGTAACATCGAGCTTGACCGTGCAATGGAATACGTTTTGAATCAGCTTGAAGCCGCCGGAAAGCTCGACAACACCGTGATTGTTATGAGTGCCGACCACTATCCCTACGGAATGC
>CABUCT010000077.1 GCA_902490145.1 uncultured Oscillospiraceae bacterium | reverse complement strand
ACCGTTCTGCTGATCGTAATTAGGCTGGTTGTAACTTTGCTGATTATTACTTGGCTGATTACCATTCTGCTGATTATAGTTTTCCTGATTATTATCCATAAAATATACCTCCGAATACATTATGTATGATAACATTATAATTTATATGACAATGCGTGTCAATAAATTTTGCTAAATTAGATTTATTTTTAAAAGACATCAACCTACTTTAATTTGGGAAGAATTTCGTAAAACAATTTGCTTCAACAATAAAAACTCCCCTGCTTAGAAAACAGAGGGAGTTTTTTATTTTTTAATATTTTTAACACGTTCACCAGGATATTTTGCAAAAAATTATATATGTATGGGCTTAAATTAATACTATAGTGAATATATAACCAGAACTTTATTCTTTATCTATTATTAATTTTTCCAAAATGCGGGCTATCTCGCGAATGTCAATCGGCTTGGCAGTATGTGCGTTCATTCCACAGTCCAAACAACGTCTAATATCTTCGGAAAATGCATCAGCGGTCATGGCGATAATAGGAATAGACTTTGAATCCGGCCGTTCTAATTCACGAATTGCTTTTGTAGCTTCATAACCATTCATAACCGGCATTCTAAGATCCATCAAAATAGCATCATAATAACCCTGTTCGGACTTTTTGAATTTATCAAGACAGCTTTGACCGTTTTCTGCCCACTCAAGCTCAAGGTCAAGTTCGGATAACAACTCTTTTGCAACTTCCCAGTTAAGATCATTATCTTCAGCCACAAGAATATGCCGACCTGATAAATTCGCATAAGATTCCTGCTGTTCAGCATGCGTATCTTCAATACCCATGTAATGTTTTAATCCATAGTAAAGAGTAGACTTGAAAAACGGTTTTGAAATAAAGCCGTTAATTCCGGCGTCCCTCGCTTTATTTTCAAGATCACTCCAATCATAAGCAGATATTAAAATAATGGGAATACCATCACCTAATTTTCTGCGGATTTCTTCAGCCGTATGAATACCGTCCATATCCGGCAATTTCCAATCCAACAAAATAATTTGATAATCGTTTCCATCGGCATGACGTTTATATATTAACTCCAATGCATCCGTGCTACTGAGAGCCCATTCGCCATTAATACCAATTGAATGAAGTGTTTGTACTGCTGTTTTACATAGCATTTCATCGTCGTCTACTATAAGGAGATCCCAAGACGGAAGTATCATCTCATTATCGGATGATGAAGACCTTTCAAAATCAAGAATAACCTGGAACTCCGTACCTTTTTGAGGCTCACTTTGAACTGTAATCGTGCCTCCCATAGTATCAACAATATATTTTGTGATTGCCATACCAAGTCCGGCACCTTCGGTTTTATGCACCCTTGCATTATCGGCACGTGAATAAGAATCAAAGATTACTGAAAGGAACTCCGGAGTCATGCCTATTCCATTATCCTTCACCCGAATACGCACCTGAACATATCCATCGCCCTTAGGGGAATCGGTTTCGAGCATAAACATCTCGATCTTCCCGCCCTCAGGTGTGAATTTTACAGCATTAGATAGCAGATTGAGCAAGACTTGGCTTAAACGCACACTATCACAAAGGACTTCCTCTGTTGCGATATTGTCAATATGTACATCAAAAGTTTGATTTTTCGTTTTTGCTTGAGGCTGAACGATTTGGATAATCTCTTCAACAATTTCTTTTAAAGAAACGCGATATATTGACAAGGTCATCTTGCCGTTTTCGATCTTGGACATATCCAAAATATCATTTATTAAACCAAGCAAATGTTTACTTGACAGTGCAATTTTTTTAAGACAGTTTTGCACATAGCTTTTATCATCAGAATTTGTCATTGCAACAGTGGTCATGCCGACAATTGCATTCATCGGAGTCCGTATGTCATGACTCATATTAGACAAAAATTCACTCTTTGCATTGGTTGCATCAACTGCCTGTCTGCGGGCTTCATCCAACTCCCTGAGTTGTCGGCAAGTCATAATATAATATCTTAAAAATATCAGAAGCAATAAAATAAGAATAATGCCACAACACGTAAAGGTCACAACTGTTATTTGCGTGCTGAGTTCATTTAAAATATGATCTAATGCACCATAAGGCATAACCATCAGCAAATACCATTCAGAATAAGGCATTACTATTCCATAAACCTGATGACGGAAATTTTTTTCATTAATTGAAGCAGAAATGCTCTTTTGTTCCTTCAGTGCATTTCTTATATTATCCAAATATTCTTTTATCGACTCGGAATCTTTGTTTCCGTATTGCTCTTTAACACTGCTGAAATAATCAGGAGCATTCGTATTTAATCCATTGATGACAAACGTTCCGTCCGGTCTTATAATATGGCAATATAACAAATCGTTATCAGACTCCAGTGAAAATGCAGAAGTTATATCTTCCATCGGAACAGTACAAGTCAACCCCACACTTTCTCCTCTGCTCATTGGATATTTAGCCGGTATACCAAAGATAGCCACATCATTTCCGTTGGCATCTTTACCTATGGCAACCCTTTTTTGACCATTTTTCAATGCCTCTAAAAAAGGCTTCGGTCTGTATGGATGGATCGATTGTCCGTAAATCGTTTCAAAAACTTCATACTCAGAACACAGATTCAGATTGCCAAACCCCTTTGATTTTGCCCTGATTGTAAGTTCTTTATACAACTCATCTGTGTTCATATTATTAGACAAATTAAATTCCTCAAGTCCGTCCATCTGGCTGAAATGCAATTCCATAGCAGTCTGAAACCGTTGTGACAATTGCTCTCCTATGCCGTCCATATATAAATTACCGACCTTATATACGGCTTGTTCACTTTTTCGGTTCATATAAACAGCAAGTGTAGTAAAAACCAAAATACTGAAAATTAAAAGTCCAACAGAGCTTATTACAAGCAATCTTATTGTCTTTTTATTTATCGGACTTTCTGACATCAAACCATTTCCTCCAAAGAATCCCTATATTTTTTAATGGCTTCAATCGTCTGCAAATAATCACATGAAACCTGCGGTAATAATTTTTCTGCATCTTTGGGCTTTCCGTTTCTAAAAGCTTCGGTCATTAAATTGCTGCTTTTATACAGTTTTGTGAACGACAGATTTTGACAAATTCCTTTGATCGTATGGGCAGCACGGAATGCCTCCTCATAATTTCCGTTGTCTATGGATTCTTTTAACAAGCGGAAACTGTCATCATCCAAAAATTTTAAAATAAACTTCTCAACAATTTGTTCACGGTGCAATCTTCCCATGACTTCGTCAAAATCACCACCAAGAGCGATATAACAAGCTTTTAAATCCATAAAACCACCTCTTTCAGTAGTTAAGTTATTAGTACAAATTTCCACATTCGCATTGCAGACACTCTTACGAATAAGGTTAAGAATATCAAATTCAGATTTTTATTTAACAATATTCTCCTCATTATAATCGGAAAGCTGTTCCCGGTTGACTTCAATTAAAACTCCCACAAAACCAATCTGCTTGCTTTCAACATCAGAGGTCCAAACTGTCCTTACAACGCAATTATAATATAACGCTTCACCGTCAAGGCACAGCATAACATTCAAATTAACAGAGGGATTATTCGGAGAGGTTGCGGAAATTTCTTCTGCAAGCTGTCTAATATCCTTTTGATCAAAAATTTCCTGAAACCGGCTGTTTTTTTCAGGTTCAAATATATTTTCCTTAAACCCCAGTTTTTTAGCTCCATAAGTATTTAATGTGAGCAAAGCTGTTTCATTATTATATGAAAACAGAATATCGGCAGAAACATCAGAAAAGAATCCGCTTTTTTGTTGTTCAAATCTTAAATTGTCAATATTTTTCTTGCTTAAAACCAGCTCATAATTATTAAGCTTATCCCGAACACTTTGGATCGTTTGTGCCTCAAAATCATAAACCGTATTCTTATCGGATATTTTTTTCTTTGGATCTCCGATTTCCTTCAAGCATTCTAAAAGTATAGGATTAAAAGCACCGCATTCTCCGTTTAATATCATTTGCACAGCTTCTTCATTTGAATATGCCTTCTTATAACAACGATCGCTGGTTAATGCATCATACACATCTGCCATAGCTACAACCTGTGCAGAAATGGGGATTTCATCACCCTTTAATCCGTCCGGATATCCGCCCCCGTCATATCTTTCATGATGCCAACGACAAATCTCAAAGGCTGTTTTAACAAGCTGTTCTTCTCTGTCTTCAGCTGATAATTGATTCAGCATATCGGCTCCGATTACCGTGTGACGCTTCATTATTTCAAATTCTTCAGTTGTCAAACGCCCGGGCTTATTTAATATTCCGTCGGGAACCGAAATCTTTCCGATATCATGAAGTACCGAGGCCGTGGAAATCAATTCGATGTCCACAGGCTTCAAGGAATAACGGTCTGTAAGTTTAATCAGTTTCATAAGCAAAAGCTCGGTTATATTTTCAACATTTACAACATGACGGCCGCTTTCACCATTACGAAATTCAACGATATGAGAAAGTATTGAGATCATAATCTTATTATTTTTTTGTTGCTCATAAATCTGTTCAACAACAATATCCTCAAGACGATGCTGCTTCATATACAAAAGCATAGTGTTGGAAACACGATGGCGTACAATTGTTGAGTCAAACGGACGGCTTATATAATCAAATGCTCCCATTTCATAGGCTTTTCTGATATTTTCATACGAATCGTCCGATGATATCATAATAACCGCAGTGCTGTCAAGAATACGATACTTGTCCATATATTCAAGCACTGCAAATCCGTCTACCTGCGGCATAACAATATCCAAAAGAATCAGAGAAAATTCTGCAGCACGCCTTCTGAGAATATTAATTGCATCTTCTCCGTCCACTGCTTCTTCAACCTCATACTGATCTTCCAGCATATCGATTAAAAGAGCTCTGTTGATTTCCGAATCATCAACAATCAGTATTTTCTTATTTGTCATACTGTTTCAGCACACGCCTTTCTTTATTTTTACAAGAGATATTTCAATTACCCCACAATTTGAACTTTTCATGCCTGAAAGCAACATGCAATGTAGTTATATAAATTGTTCATAAAAACATTTATTTAGTTGATCTTTATTCTTATATAATTAGAAACCGTCAGTACGGGAGTGCTGAAAAGTCAACATAAAATTCTTAAATGAATCTTGAGAAATGCATTAACCCGTCTCCATTAACCTCTAAACTGACTCGATTCTTTCCCTGCTTTTTAGATTTGTACAAATTCTTGTCGGCTTTATACAAAAGTTCTTCAAGATTTATAACTGCATTTTTCTCTGTATACACGGCACCTATACTTACAGTTGTTTTTATATGCTCCTGTTCTTTATATTTATAATTTGACTTCTCAATGGATTCACATATGGTATGGCACAATTTTTCCGCGTCATCCATATCACATGAAGGAACAAAGGCCAAAAATTCTTCACCGCCCCAGCGACACAACAGACTTGGAGCCTTCAAACACGCACGAATTGTGTTACAAACGTTGCAAAGTATCGAATCGCCGGCAAGATGACCGTATGTATCGTTAATATTTTTAAAACTGTCAATGTCAATAATCAAAGCCAAGCTGCCGTCAGCTGATACTTTGTTATCATATTCTTCAAAAAAACATTTGTTAAACCAAAAACGGTTTTTTAATCCGGTAAGAGCGTCCCTTTCTGCAATTTCAGTCAACTTATTTTGAGTCTTAATCATCTGATTATAAACAACTGAACGCAAAAACTCAAAGCTGTATCCGATCAAAAAGAATGCGATATATACAATAGGAAATCTCATACAAAATTCCGGAGTATATTCATACAGCAGCATGTCTTTTCCAAAGGGCGTCCACAGAAAAAATAATATGAAAGAAAGTATAAATGCAGAAATAAAAAATCCATGTTTTTTACCTAAAAGAGTCATTCCACAGTGGGCATTAAAAGTATCCAATGCGGGCTGAATCCGGCGGTTCCGCCCGTAATTAAAAAATATGCAAACAAGCATATAACCGAAAAGTCAAATATTATATAACAAATCAATTTGGTATCATTAAAAATATGCAAAATCAAAAAATTAATATAGCAAATTATAGAAAACCCAATGGTGGCAATCATTAAAACATGCTTATGAGTAAAAAGGTTCATGATCCCCATAAATAAAGATACGCTTCCAAGTATTGCACAAAGCAATTTCAATTGGTAAAAATATCTGAATTTTTCGTCAAGAATTTGCTCATAAAAAGAGTCATCCATAAAATGAAATAATCTGTTAGTAAACTTCCTCTTCATTCCTGAAAGCGTTTTTTCTTGACTAGTTGGGCTATACGCCTGTTTATCTGTCAGGTTATTATTCATTTTTCTTCTCTCTGTTCCAATTTTACATTTTTTAAAATCTCAAAAAGTTAATGTAATATTTACAAAAATATACATTAGCAATTTTTTAATTATTTTATCATAATCCAATTG
>CABUCT010000076.1 GCA_902490145.1 uncultured Oscillospiraceae bacterium | reverse complement strand
GGCGATGGCTGCCGAGCGTATGAAATCCGCCTATATCCGCACCAAAGACAAAGCGGATCACAGCCTTTATTCCGCAGAGGGTTCGCCCGATGAATACACCGCCGACCGTGTTTCAAACGGGACGGAGACTGCTGCCCGTGAAACCGTCCACCAGCTTGACAAGTTCGGGCGAAAAGGTGTAAAGGACACAAAAGAGAATATTTCCAAAGTTAAAGACCATTTTCAGCAAAAGAAAGCTGACCTTCCGAAAAAGCAGGCTCAAAAATCTATGCAGAGGGTTCGCCGTTCTGCCGAACCTGCGAAACAGTCTATCAAGACAGTGGAACACAGCGGAAAGGCCATTAAGCAAACGGCGAAATCTACGGGCAAGGCAACTGTCAAGACCGTAAAGGGTACGGTCAAGACTACGCAGAAAACAATTAAAACCGCCGAGCATACCGCTAAAACTGCAATCAAGACAACCCAACAGGCAGTGAAAACGGCGCAGAAAACCGCAGCAGGCATGAAGCAATCTGCGATTGCTTCTGCAAAGGCCGCCAAAGCTGCGGCACAGGCTGCCCGTGCCACGGCGAAAGCGGTTGCAACAGGTGTAAAAGCCGCGGTCAAAGCCACCATTGCGGCAGTCAAGGCGATTATCGCCGCAACAAAGGCGCTGATTTCTGCTATTGCCGCCGGGGGCTGGGTTGCGGTTGTTGTGATTATCGTTATCTGCCTGATTGGTCTGATTGTCGGCTCGTGCTTCGGTATCTTCTTTTCAAACGAGGACAGCGGATCAGGTCAGACTATGCAGGCGGTTGTTCAGGAAATCAATACTGACTATCAAACGCAGCTTGACACGACAAAGGCGAATATTTCCTATGATGTTTTGGAAATGTCCGGCTCCCGCGCCGTGTGGCCGGAAGTGCTTGCCGTTTATGCGGTCAAGACCACCACTGACCCCGACAATGCACAAGAGGTCGCCACGATAGACGATTCCAAAAAGGCGATTTTGAAAGATATTTTCTGGCAGATGAATGAAATATCCTCCCGAACCGAAACAAAGACCGAGGAAGTGATTACCGAAACCGACGACGGCCACGGGAATATTGTGGAAACAACGACCACCGTTACACGAACCTATCTGTATATCACGGTCAGCCATAAGACCGCCGAGGAAATGGCGGATCAGTACAATTTCAATGCAGACCAGCGAAAGCAGCTTGCCGAGCTTCTTGCCGACGAAAACCGTAGTATGTGGAGCGCCGTTCTTTACGGTATCGGCACAGGCGACGGCGAGATTGTAACGGTCGCACTCTCGCAGATCGGCAATGTGGGCGGTGAACCTTATTGGTCGTGGTACGGCTTTAACTCTCGTGTGGAATGGTGCGCCTGCTTTGTTTCATGGTGCGCTAACGAGTGCGGCCATATTGACGCAGGCGTTATCCCGAAATTTGCAGGCTGTGTTTGGGGTGTTGAATGGTTCAGAGATCGCGGACTTTGGCAAGACAACAGTTACGAACCCCGACCCGGTGATATTATCTTTTTTGATTGGGACGATGAAAACGGGCAGGACGGAGAATCCGACCATGTGGGTATCGTTGAGAAAGTAGAGAACGGAACTGTCTACACCGTGGAGGGAAATTCCGGCGATAGCTGCCGAGAAAATCACTATGCCATAGGGTATTATGAGATATTGGGGTACGGTGTGCCGCATTATTAAAGAAGCAACAGAAAATCAAAGAGTTTCTCTTTGATTTTCTGTTACCGTACATATTACTTTAATTTCGGCTTTGCAGTTTCTGCATAGTATAAATTTTATAAACCTATTGGCTATTTCATTTGCTCATATTATATGCTTTATCACAGCTTTCCAACAAACGATTTACTCCTGTCAAGTAGTTTCAATAATGAAACTACTTGACAGGAGTAAAAAAATCAGTTATAATAGTTTCGATTTTGAAATTATTATGGGAGGGAACAGTATGGAAGAGGCGTTTTATAGATTTATGTGTGCAATGGATTTGGACGAATTTAATGTTATTAGAGATAGTGTGATAGGTGCTTCTTTGCCTTATGCCGATATTTTACAATTATTTATCATACGGCATAAAGACAAAATGACAATTAGTGATCTTGCTGACTATATGCGACTATCCCGACCTGCTGTAACTCAAAAAGTGAATGAGCTTGTAAAAAAAGGTTTAGTGATTAAAACACAGTCTGAACAAGATAAGCGTGTATTTTACCTATCCCTCTCTGACAAAGTTACTGAAAATTGTAGAGAGCCAAAAATGAATACCGTTTTGGAAGCCGTTGATAAAAAATTTTCGGAAGATGATAAAACTATATTTGCAAAAATATTAAGTTTTATGGCGGATTATGTAAGTGGAGGACGATTCCCGATTAGCGACGAAAAATTGTTCTAATTGCTGCACAATAAAAAAGGAGTATAAAGTAAAAATGAGAAAAGTTGTTCTGTTTATTGCAATGAGCCTTGACGGGTATATTGCAGATAGTAATGGTGGTGTTGGATGGCTAAATGGACATGGCAATGATAATGAAAATATAGATACCTATTCTGAATTTACAAAAAATATTGATACAGTTTTAATGGGCTGGAACACATATCATCAAATTGTTACAGAGCTTTCTCCGACAGAATGGATATATGGCGACTTTACTACTTATGTGATTACACACAATAAGAGTAATTCCAACGAGCAAATTCTTTTTATAGATGAAAACCCAATAGATTTGTTGGAAAAATTAAAACAACAAGACGGCAAAGATATTTGGATTTGTGGTGGAGCCAATCTTGTTCAACAGTTAATGTGTGCAGATTTGATTGACAGATATTACATTTCTGTTATTCCAACACTTTTGGGGAAAGGTATTAAACTTTTTGGAGAGTTCTCAACAGAGCAAAAACTATCATTAGTTCAAACACGCAATTATAATGGAATTGTTGAGTTAGTCTATGAACATAGACAGCTTTTAGATTTTGAAAAGAGTTGAAAGAATGGAAAAAGTAGAATGGCTATTATGCCCTATTTGTGGCAATAAAACCCGTGATAGAATTAGAGAGGATACGGTTTTGAAAAACTATCCCCTCTACTGTCCGAAATGCAAACAGGAAACATTGATTGAAGCAAAGAATTTACAAATAACCGTCATCAAAGAGCCAGACGCATAAGACGCAGAGCCGATGAACTTGTGAGCAGTCACAGATCATCGGCTCTGTTTTTATAATAGAAGAAAAATCAGCCTTGCGGCTACTTTTCGGGTGCAGTATCAATTAAGGCTTTCGCAGTTGCTTTGACGACTTCCAACGACCGTTCATCGCAAGCTGAAAGCATACGGAGGAGATTTTCTACCTCGGAATCTTTGGACGGCTTCTCAGGGTAGAAAATCGAATCCGCAGAAATGTTCAATTCCCGGACGAGCTTATGTAAGACATCGAAGCTCGGCTTCTTGCCCTCGTTCTCGATTCGATAAATAGGTTAACAAAAGCTCGTCCGCTCGCAGAACTTCCGACCATGTGGGTGTTAACGGTTAATGACTAAACAAAGATGATAGAAGGTGATAATATCGGACGAATTATCATTTTAGAATTAACAGAGCATGACAGTTCTGCATTTGAGGATATTCTATCCTTTTTGTCACGCCACCCTGATTTGAAAAAATGGGAGCTTCGAGATGAGCCGATATTATCACTTCACGGACTTGAAATAAATCTTGCTCGTAGAAAAATCACAAGTGATGGACGGGAGATTCAATTAACAGCAAAAGAATATGATATTTTCTGCTTATTAGTCGCTAATAAAAACCGTGTGCTGACCTACGACCAAATCTATGAAAAGGTATGGGGCGATTTTTCTTCGGGTGGTGAACGGGAAACAATCGGTTTCCATATTCGTAATCTCCGCAGAAAACTTTTTGATACCGACCAAGAGCCTGCGTATCAAATTGAGAGTATTCGGGATGTTGGGTATCGGTTTCAGTATAATTAAAAAGATTTCAAGTAGCAGTCTGTTTCATCAGGCTGTTACTTTTTTAATTTCAGCAATAGCTATCAAGAGAATCATTACCCCATGAGATATTATGAGATTCTTGGCTACGGTGTAGCGCAGTATTAAAAATCAGTCGCCCAAAAAAGGCGGCTGATACATAGAAATCGTTTATTTGAATTATAATAATTTTTATTTATGGTAGCTCGTCTTTATGCTCCATAAGATAATCAATAAAATATTTGCTTGCGATGGGCAAACTGTCCTTGTCTTTATATCCAACTGCAAGTGTTCGGGTAATGGGCGGATCAATCGGCAGACATACAATATCGTAATTTGTGCGCCTTAATATCAGTTCTGCTAAAATACTCACGCCGAGCCCCGCCTCTACCATCATCATAATAGCGTAGTCGTCGTGAATCGTATATTGAATATTGGGCTGAATGCCCGCCGCTTCAAACGCCGCCATCGGCTCGCTGTAATGACCTTCCTCAAGCAGGATATACGGCTCTGCTGCAATGTCCTGAAGCTGAATACTTTTTTTCTTCGCAAGAGGATGGTTTTTTGGCAGTACGGCAAGCATTTCTCCGCTTTTCACCGTTTTAGTTTTCAAATTTGTACCTGCAAGCGGATTGACAAAACCGAAGTCAATCTGCCCGGAAGCAATCCATTCGGGAATTAAAGTGTAGTCCCCTTGATGAAATAGAAACTGCACATTCGGATATTCTTCCTTGAAGCCATTGATAAGCTGTGGCATCCAATGACAAGTCACACTGGAAATTATTCCAACACGGATAATACCTGTTTCAATTCCTTTGATCTCATTTGCTTTTTCCTGCATAGAACGGTATTGATAAATTGACCGTTCTATAAACGGAAATAGCTCCGCCCCCTCAATCGTGAGTTTGACACCGTGACGGGAACGGGTCAACAGCTTTATTCCAAGTTCATTTTCAAGAGAAGCAATCATTTGGCTGATGGAGGACTGTGTATAGCCCAAAGCATCGGCGGCTTTGGTAAATCCCCCAAGCTCGATAATTTTCTGTAAGGCTATGTAACGATTCATTTTCTAAAATCACCTTTTCTAATGTTAATATTAAAAATATTCGTTTTACTTATTATACGGTATCGTGTATAATAATGTCAAGACCTCGGATATATGAGAATAGAAAACAACAAAAACATAATGGAGGATTTTATGAAACAGTACATAGTTGACGCATTTACAGATAAAGTATTTGCCGGTAATCCTGCGGCAATCTGCATATTGGAAAAATGGCTAACTGACGAACTGATGATATCTATTACGACAGAAAACAATTTGTCCGAAACTGCATTTGCTGTGAAGGAGCAAGACGGTTATCGTTTACGCTGGTTTACGCCGGGCGGTGAAATTGATTTATGCGGTCATGCAACCCTTGCCTGTGCTTATGTGCTCCTTCGGTTCTACGAAAAAGGAACAAACAAAATCACATTTCACACATTAAGCGGAGATTTGACAGTCAATAAATGCGGAGATTTTTATGAAATGGAATTTCCTGCATTTAAGCTGAAGCAAATCCCTGTTACGCAGAAAATAGTAGAAGCACTCGGATGTATGCCGAAGGAGGCGTATCTTGGCAGAGATTTGATGTGTGTATTTGACGACGAAGCAATGATACGAAAAGTAAATCCAGATTTGGATAAAGTCAAAGAATTGGACGGATTGTTGCTTCATGTTACGGCGCAGGGCAAAGAATTTGACTGTGTTTCACGCACATTTGCACCAAAATGTAAGGTAAGTGAAGATCCCGTGTGCGGTTCAGGGCATTGCCATATTGTTCCCTTTTGGGCGGATAGGCTGAACAAAAATAATATTATAGCATATCAGGCATCAACCCGTGGCGGTGTGCTATATTGTAAAGTTGAAGATGAGAGAGTTATTTTAGGCGGTAAAGCTGCGTTATTTGCAGTTTCTGATATTTTATATTCAGAGAATGAGGAGGAAAACAAAAAATGACAGAGTGGGAAAAGGCGCAGGCTGGCTATTTATATGACGCAAATTATGATAAAGATATTGTGGATGCACGAACGAAATGTGCAGACTTATGCTATGAATTTAATCATTGCAAACCATCTGATACGAAAAAGCAAACCGAATTACTGCATCAGATTTTAGGCGAGATAAAGGGTGACATTGTTATTACTGCACCATTTTACTGCGATTATGGCTTTAACATTTCAGTGGGCAAAAATTTTTATACCAATCATAACTGCACAATTTTGGACGGGGCAAAAGTGGAATTTGGAGACAATGTTTTTATTGCACCGAACTGCGTATTTTCAACAGCAGGTCATGCCATAGATGCCGAACAGAGAGGAAAGGGATTAGAAATTGCTTTGCCGATCAAAGTGGGTAACAATGTTTGGTTTGGAGCGAATGTCAGTGTTTTGCCGGGTGTGACAATCGGCGATAATACAATTATTGGCGCAGGAAGTGTTGTAAACAAAGATATTCCGTCCGG
>CABUCT010000075.1 GCA_902490145.1 uncultured Oscillospiraceae bacterium | reverse complement strand
AGAGCGGGTGATGGGAATCGAACCCACGTATCCAGCTTGGAAGGCTGGTGTTCTACCATTGAACTACACCCGCATGTTTCGCAACGCACATTATTATATTATAAGCTGCAGGTTTTGTCAAGTACAATTTAACGATTTTTTAAATTTTTTTACCAGATTGAATTTTAACAGCCATAAGAGTATTTTTCATGAGCATTGCAATGGTCATCGGACCCACTCCTCCGGGCACCGGAGTGATGAAAGAAGCTTTTTCCTTTACGTGTTCAAAGTCCACATCTCCGCAAAGCTTTCCGTTTTGATCCCGATTTATGCCGACGTCTATAACCACTGCGTTTTCTTTTACCATATCGGCCGTTACAAAATTTTTCTTCCCTACTGCTGCGATAATAATATCGGCATTTCTGCATTTATCTTTTAAATCAGTTGTTTTTGAATGACAGATTGTTACAGTAGCGTTAGCACCGAGCATTAACATCGACATGGGTTTTCCCAC
This sequence comes from uncultured Oscillospiraceae bacterium, assembly GCA_902490145.1. Taxonomy (GTDB): domain Bacteria; phylum Bacillota; class Clostridia; order Oscillospirales; family Acutalibacteraceae; genus UMGS1484. Next base: position 6,018 of record CABUCT010000075.1, on the reverse strand, counting down.
TATATTACTTCTTCCGATGATAACACAGTCTTTGCCAGATGGGTCAACTCCGCTTTTTTTAAGAAGCTCCATTACGCCTGCGGGGGTGCAGGGAAGAAATGCGTGATTCCCGATCATAATTCTTCCCACATTTGACGGGTGAAATGCGTCGACATCTTTTTCAGGATTTATGGCATTAATAATGGCGGTTTCATCTATCTGTTTTGGAAGAGGAAGCTGAACCAATATTCCGTTTACTTCATCAGATGAATTAAGTTTATTAACAAGAGACAGAAGTTCATCCTGAGTAGTGGTTTCATCAAGAGCGTATTCCTTTGAATTTATGCCGCAAAGCTCACAAGCCTTTTTCTTGTTGTTAACATATACTCTTGATGCGGGATCATTTCCGACAATTACTACCGCAAGAGTGGCAGAAATGCCTTGCTCTTTGAGTGTATTTATTTCTTCTGCAACCTCTTGCTTAACAATGGCAGAGATTGCTTTCCCATCAATAATTGTTGCCATACTTATTCCTCCAATGTCTTCTCTGAAATCGAGAATTTTTCTTTTTTGTTAATGCGAATATGCATAATCAATATGGCCGCAATTCCAAAAACAACGCATATTGCTGCCACGATTTGAGAAATTTTGAAATTGCCTATCATAAGGCTGTCGGTTCGAAGTCCCTCAATAAAGAACCTTCCGAATCCGTACCATACTATGTACTGCAAAAGAGTTTCCCCGTTAAATTTCCTGTGCTTGCTGAGAAAATGAAGCAAAACAAATCCAATTAAACACCATATAGATTCATAAAGAAAACAGGGGTGAACCGGAGCTGTAGGATCAATATTTGTAACACCCTGTGAAATTAAATCAGCTTGTACAGAAGCATTGCTGAGATATTTTTCAGTAATGCTGCTGTACATTCCCCAAGGAAGAGTGGTATTTCTGCCAAAAGCCTCTTGATTGATAAAATTCCCCCAACGACCGACTGCCTGGCCAATGAGAAATCCGATAGAAGCAAGATCAAACATTGAAAGAATATTTATTTTTCGAATTTTGCACATAATACCGCCGAACAAAAAAGCCCCGATTACTGCACCGTAAATTGCGATACCTCCGTCGTGGATATTTATGACCTCTTTGAAGTTGGAGTATTGATCAAGACTTGTGAGAACGTAATACGCCCTGGCACAGATGACAGAACCGACCCCTCCCGCCAAAACCACATCAATCATAGGATCGGTTTTTATCTTGAAATCTGCTGCTCGTCGAAATGCATATATCAGAGCGGCAAGAAATCCTGCGGCTATTATAATTCCATACCAATAAACCGAAAAGCTGCCGATCTGAAAGGCGACCCGATTAATTCCTATTTCAAGACCGAATATTTTGACTATAAAATAATCACTCATTTTTAGTCTCTCCTTCCGAAATAGGATTTATGACCGAAACGGCACATCTATTCAGGTCGAAGGATTCTTTGAGACGGTTATTAAGATCGTTTATTGTCATCTTTTCAAAAATTTTTGCTTCGTCGAAAAGACCGGTGTCTGCACAGGCACAGTTTGTAAGAATATCTCCGATATTTTCCACGTTATTAAAACTCATAATATAGTTGCCGTAAAACTGCTTTTTTACAAGCTCATAGCTTTCATTATTGATTCCGCTTTGTATGGCTTTTTTTATTTCTTCTTTAATGCTGTCACAAACCTTATTCGGATCTTTGCTTTCCCCGCTGAAGAGGATACAGGCAAAATTTCTGCCTTCAAAATATGACGAAGAAAATTCTTTGTTTATAAGCCCCTCATTTGTGAGACGGTTATAGAATTCAGATTGTGAACCGGTAAGGATCTCAAGGAGCATTTCAGTTTCTATACGTTCTTTTACTGATTTATATCCTTCGCAGTCTTGTTTGAATCCCAAAGCAAACTGAGGAATTGAAATCTGCATTTTCTGAGAAATATAGGGTGCCATGATTTCACTTGGCTCATCATAAGATTTTTCTTCGATTTCCTTTGGTTCGACGTCACGCAGCATACGGTCAGCAATATCAAGTATATTATCGGTGTCTACATTCCCCGAAACTACAATAAACATATTGTTCAAATTATAAAACGTGTCATAGCATTTATAAAGCAAATCGGCATTGATTTTTGCAATGGTTTCAGCTGTACCGGCAATATTAATCCTTACCGGATTGTTTTTATAAATTATTGAGAAGAGGTTAAGAAGCAGCACCCATGAAGGTGAATCATCATACATGCTGATTTCCTGACCGATGATACCTTGTTCTTTGCGAACCGTTTCTTCGGTGAAGTATGGATGCTGCACAAAGTCCAAAAGAATCTCAAATGATTCCTCAAATCTATCAGTACAGGAAAACAAATAACAGGTTCGATCAAAAGATGTGTATGCATTTGCCGAAGCACCTGTTTTGGCATATCTTGAAAAGGCATCTCCGTCCTCACTTTCAAAAAGCTTGTGTTCGAGATAGTGGGCAATGCCCTCCGGAACTTCAGTGAACTCTTTTTCTCCTTTAATACGAAATACGTTGTCTATTGAGCCGTATTTTGTTCCGAAAACAGCATAAGCCCCCCTGAAATCTTTTTTTTCACAAACGTAGATTTTAAGTCCGCTTTTGTGGGTTGCAACAGTGTATTCTTCGCCGATTTTATCGTTTGTATAAACTGTTTTATTCACTCAAATCACCGCCGTTTCCTTTAAGAAGATAGATTGTGTCAAGCAAAGTCCCGTTTGCAGCTTTTATTATATCATCACGGGTAACTGTATTGATTCTTTCGATGAACTGAGAGGGCGAGACGGTTTCTTTATCGAAAATTCGGGCGAGATACCAAGCTTCAATTCCGCCCATTGAATCTTCCACACTTCTTATGGAGTCAGAAAGTCCGACCTTTGAAGCCGTTATTATATCATCGGTAAAATCACCGGATTTCATAAGTTCAAGTTGTTCAAGAATCCCGTTTTTTGCACTTTCGAAATTATTCATTTCGATTCCGCTGTCGACACAAATGATACCTTTCACGGAGTAAAGCCTTGCAGCACAATAATAGCAAAGGCTCATCTTTTCACGTACAACTGTGAAAAGTTTGGAGTAAGGAGCACCGCCGAAAATATCGGTCATAACGCGAAGCGGAGCGATATTTTCGGTTAGTGAAGAAGCATCACATCTAAACCCCAAAACAAGTTTACCTTGAGTTATAGACATTTCTTCAGTAATATTTTTAACTTTTTCCGGTTCGATCCTTTTAAAATTAGGATATATTTTTAAAGGATTTCTTTTAAACAAAGAAAAGGCATCTTTAAACATTTGGAATACCGGATCGGGGTCGTTTTCTCCAACGGTCATGACAACTGCCTCAGAAGTTCTGAGCATATTTTCCCAGAAATCATAAAGCTCAGAGGGTGAGATGCTTTCAACAGTTTCAGTGTCGCAGATTATACCGAACGGCTCATCCCAGCACATTTTCTCAAGCATTTTAGTAATAGCATAACGTCTTTTTTCATTTATAAGACTCTCAATTTCTTCAATTACGATTCTTTTTTCAACCGCAAAATCTTCACTGAGAAATGCTTTGTCTTTCACATTCGGATCAAAAACTATATCTTTCAAAAGTTGTGATGACAGTTCAGAAAGCTTTTCTCTCGAAAGAGCATACTTGTCGCAAAGAGATGTGATCGAGAAAGACAGGAGCATATTATCACCGATACGTGAGGTTGAAACCGACAGATCCGCACCGTAAAGAAAATTGAGACGGGAACGGAGCAAGGAAGGAGTCGGATATTTTTTGGTTGAACGGCAAAGAAGTTTTGCAAGAAGTGCCGAACATGCAGCACTTTTTTTATTAAGCGGGCAAATAAAGCTCAAAGAGCTCCTTACCGTCTTAAATTTTTTAGTGGAAATATTTATACCGTAAAGCCCTTCGCCCAGCGGCACTTTAATATTTGAGAATTCCATAAACATACCTCCAAGCGTAAATATTAGTTAGTATTATACCCCAATAACTACCATAATGCAAGAGCAAAAGCCGTTGCTTTTTTCAGAATAAATTATATTTCTGCATGCACTGAATGTTCTTTTGAATCAAGCGGTATTTCAAATGGTTCGGTTGGATTCCCGCTGCGTATTACCTGAATGTTTATTTTTGTGTCAAATAGCTCCAGATTTGCTGAAAATCCATTCCATTCACTAGGAATGCACGGTGAAAAAGATACCTTACCGTTACGAACATTTATACCTAGCAGGTCGGATAAAATTATCCTGTAAAGCCATGCGGCAGCCCCTGTATAATGAGTCCAGCCTCCGCGACCTTTCTGACCTTCATGGAAATATATATCGGCCGCAACAGAATATGGTTCGGTCATATAGAATTTTGACAGGTTAAAATCAGCCGAACGGTATGCAGGATTTATCATTTTAAGAAGCTTGTATCCTTCGTCTGTTCGACCGGCTTTAAGCAAAGCAGATATGAGCCAGACTGCACCGTGAGTATATTGACCGCCGTTTTCCCTTATCCCGCCGGGATAGGCTCTTATATATCCTGCGTCCACCTTATCAAATGGAGGGTCAAAAAGTCTTATAACTCCATGTTCGTAATCCACAAGCCGCTCTACAGCAAGATCAAGAGCTTCGTGAACGCGTTCTTTGTTGGGCATTCTGCATAGTACCGCAAATGCCTGAGGAAGAAGATCAAGCTTATTTTCTTCAGAGTTTTCTGAACCAACAGGCAGACCGTTGTCAAAAAATGCTCTCAGATATCTTCCTTTTTCAAAGCATTTTTCATCCAGTATTTTTCTCAGCTCATTTGCTTTGTTATAAAGCATTCTGGCACTTTCAGCGTCTGATTTGTAAGCACAGACCGAAGCAAATTTTTCGGCAACGATAATAAAGAATTCTGCAAGCCAAACGCTTTCGCCATGTCCTTCAACACCTATTTTAGAAAAGCCGTCATTCCAATCTCCGTCTCCTATAAACGGCAGTCCTTTTTCAGAAAATTTCACACGGTTTATGGCACGCTTGCAGTGTTCAAATACACTTTCTGTATTTTCTGAAAATTCAGGTGTAAAATATCTGCTTGCTTCATCTTTGGCAAGTTCTTCGCTCTTTAAAAACGGAGCTCTAATATCCAGTATATCGTAATCTGAAGTTTTTTCAATATATTCACATACCGTGTATGCAAGCCAAAGCATATCGTCGCTGCACCGTGTACGGATTCCGCAAAAACGATTGTCGAATTCGTGCCACCAGTGAAGCACATCACCCTGTTCAAATTGACGTTCACAGCAGAGCAAAATGTGTTCTTTTACTCTTTCGGGATCAAGCAGAAGAAGTGCACAGCAGTCCTGAAGCTGATCTCGGAATCCGTATGCACCCGATGATTGATAAAAGGCTGTTCTGGCATTTATTCTAACTGTTTCAAATTGGTGGGGAAGCCAGGTGTTAAACATTAGATTGAGCGAGACGTCGGGTGTATTTATCATTATTGAATTTTTACGCTTTTTGGGCTTTTGAATTTCAAAATCCTCAAGAACTTTCATAAGTCTGTCCTTTTCCTTGTCAAAGGCAATGGAAAAGGTCACCTTTGACATTTTATCAGGTTTAAGAACAGTTGAAAAAATTAAGGTTCCGCATAGTTCGCTTTTAACATTTTTATCGTTAAATTTCCATCTTCCGCATAGAAAATCTGATAAGTCAAAATAGTAATTATCAATCTTTTCAGAACATGATATACCCATATATCCGCTGCAAACATTATTGAAAGGATTTTTGAAAACAAGATTTTTGCCAACGCACTCAAACAAAATTTTGTCTTTGCATCTGCGGTCAAAAAACAATGTTGGGAGGGTTGAAAAAGCAAGGTCAATCTGTTTTTCACTTTTTGACATAACTTCTACCGAAATAAGTTTTTGCATTTTACATTCCGGAATAGTTACGGTGGTTTTAAATCTTACACCGTCAGCTTCGGAATAGTACACTGCTTTTTCCGGACCGAAAACCGCTCTTGAGCCATTGATTAG
>CABUCT010000074.1 GCA_902490145.1 uncultured Oscillospiraceae bacterium | reverse complement strand
TCAGAAAAAGCTGACTGAGTACGACCGTATGCCAACTGTTTAAAGATCTCTCGCATTGCAACATTTATAGCATCACAAACTAAATCGGTGTTGAGGCACTCAAGAAGAGTCTTTCCGGGAAGAACTTCAGCTGCCATAGCTGCTGAATGAGTCATACCCGAGCAACCCACAGTTTCAACAAGGGCTTCTTCGACAATGCCGTTTTTAACATTGAGGTGCACACCAGCCGACACCGTGCGAAAAACCGCTGATATCAGAAATTTGATAAGATTTTACCCATTGTCCCTCTTCAGGAATGGGTGCAGGTCCATGATGCGGTCCTTTAGCAACAGGACACATTTTTTCCACTTCTCTGGAATAATTCATAATATTTCTCCTTTCGGATATTGATTAAAGCATACTGAACTTGGTATGCTAAAATATAACCAACTTATTTTATACCTAATTTACCGATTTTGCAAGATAAACATCAGAAAAAGTTTGCGAAATTTTATTTAAATACTTATTTGCATTGGTTTCATTGTTAAATACAGAAAAAAATGTTGGTCCGCTTCCGGTGAGCGAGGTGTTTAAAGCTCCGTAATATTTTGCACAATCTTTAATGTACAAAGTCTTTTCATTTTCCCAAAAGCAAGAAAATTCATTGCCGAAGTTTTCACACATTTTTATTGTATCTCCAACTTGCAGTGACGATAAAACCTTATCAGTATAGTCTTTACCGGATATGCCAAACTCATCAAGCTTTTTATACATTTGAGCTGTTGAACCTTTTTCAAATGGTTTTACTAATATGAAGAAAAAGGAAGGGAAGGAATCAAAAAAAGATAGTTTTTCGCCGATTCCCTCAACAACTGCAGTTTTATTGAACAAACAGAAGGGAACATCTGCTCCCACTTTTTCGGCAATATTAATTAGCTTGTCCGAAGTTAAATGCGTTTCAAACATACTGTTTAAAATCAGTATTGTCGCAGCGGCATCTGTACTTCCGCCTCCAAGACCTGCAGCGAGCGGAATGTTTTTTTCAATAGAAATATTAATATTTCTATTTTTTTCTGTTATATCACAAAAATCAAAAAATACATTGGCTGTTTTTAAGACTATATTTTGTTTACATTCAACACTTGTACAATCAACCAAAATTCCGTTATTTAAAGTTCTTTCAATGGTAACAGTGTCAAACAATGATATTGGATGCATTATTGACCGCAATAAATGATATCCATCCGGCCTTTTTCCAACACAATCAAGAGTTATGTTTATTTTTGCATATGCTTTTAAAGAAATCTTACTATTAAGCATTTTTTATTTCCTTAACAAATTCAGTGATTTTTTCAATAGCCTTTTTCAGATGTTCAACAGAATAACAATATGAAACACGAATGTGTCCCTCTCCGCTTTGACCGAATGCCGTTCCCGGAATAACGGCAACATGCTTTGAATAAAGAAGCTTTTCACAAAATTCATCAGAGGATAATCCGGTAGATTTAATACTGGGGAAAACATAAAATGCACCGAGTGGTTCAAAACAATCGAGTCCGGCATTCTTCAATCCTTGAAGCAAAAGCTTTCTTCTCATATCATATTCTTCACGCATTTTTGCGATGTCTTTGTCTCCATTTTTTAATGCCTCGATTGCAGCAAATTGTGATGTAGTGGGAGCACTCATGATGCCAAACTGATGAATTTTGGTCATTTGTTTAATAATTTCTTTCGGTCCCAGTGCATATCCAAGTCGCCATCCGGTCATTGAATAGCATTTTGAAAACCCATTAATAACAACAGTTCTTTCACGCATACCGTCAATCGAAGCAATTGAAACATGTGATTCATTGCCATATGTAAGCTCTGCATAAATTTCATCCGAAAGCACAGTAATGTTTGTATCACGCAAAATTGCGGCGATTTCTTCCAAATCAGATTTGGTCATTATTGCTCCGGTAGGATTGTTGGGATAGGGAAGAACCAACATCTTTGTTTTGGGAGTTATAAATTTTTTCAGATCTTCAGCAGTGATTTTGAAATCGTTTTCTGCATTGGTTGGAAGTACAACAGGAATACCGTGACACAAGGAAACAAGCGGAGTATAACAAACAAAACTCGGCTCAGGAATAATTACTTCATCACCTTCGGATACGATAGCACGAAAACAATTATCAATGGCTTCTGAACCGCCGACTGTAATGAGAATTTCATTTTCGGGATTATATTTAATCCCGAATTTTCGTTCATAATAGTTTGCAGTCTGTTTCCTTAATTCCATAAGTCCCGCATTTGCAGTATATCGTGTATATCCTGATTCAAGTGAAGATATACCTTCCTGTCTTATGTGCCAGGGAGTGAAAAAGTCAGGTTCACCAACACCGAGTGAAATGACATTTTCCATTTTCTCAGCTATATCAAAATATTTTCTTATTCCAGATGGTTTTATGGAAATCGCTATGGGATTTAATACTTCATTATAATTTATCAAAACGACAATATCCCCCTGTCGTCATGCTTATCATAACAAATATCAACACCAAGCTGTTTGTAGTTTCTAAGCATAAAATGTGTGGTGGTGGATATTACACCGTCAATGGGAGCAAGTGTGTGTGATACGAACATAGCAACACTTTGAAGATCCTTACCATTAACAGTAACCAAAAAATCATAACCGCCTGACATAAGATAAAGGGTTTCAACCTCTTCAAATTTCATGATTTTTTTGGCAAGATCTTCATATCCTGCATCCGGTTGAGGTGTTACTTTAAGTTCTACCATTGCGGTAATTCTTTTATCATTTGTTTTTTCCCAGTTTACAAGGGCTTTGTATCCGTTGATAATTCCCTCATCTTCAAGCTTCTTTATGCGGGATGCAATGTCATCTTCTGTTGTTTCAAGCATTGTGGCAAGATCAGAAACAGAGTAACGTGCATTTTCATATAAAAGTTTAACAAGTTTGTCCATAATAATACGGCCTCCTATAAAATTGGTACGAGCATAGGAACACGCTGCTCAAAAATAGTGAGATAATCAAATCCGGCAGCCTTTGCGAGTTCCATACCGTTTTCTATATTTTTACCTATATCACTTGCATGATGTGCGTCTGAACCGAGCGTTATATATCTTCCTCCGAAAGATTTGTAAAGTTTTAAAAGGTCAAGATCAGGGATTAGTTTGCCGTATTCCTGACGACATCCTGAGGTGTTTATTTCAAGAGCTTTTTGATTGTTTGCAAGCAGTTTGAATATTTCAACAAATTTTTCGGTGTATTTTTTTATATCCACTTTATAATTGTGCTCACCCTCAATGTATCTGAGCGGATATGTAATATGCGATAAACTGTCAAAACCATTCCATCGTACCATCTGGTACATTTCGTCAAGATATCTGTTAAAAAGGTCGTCTATGTCACGTCCTTTATAATTGATTTTCCAAAAGTCTTCTTCTCCTTTGATGCAGTGAAGGCTGCCGAGAACGTAATCGTATTCATTTGCATTAAGTGCGTCGTTGGCGGCATCAAGATCCTGCATGGGTTGACCAAGCTCAATGCCTGCCATAAGAATAAGTCTGTCTTTAAAGGCCTCTCTGCCTTTTCTGGTTTCAAAAAAGCTTTGACGAATAGACTTATCAAAACGATCGGCAAAATATCTGTTACATTCACAGTGATCAGTAATGGCTGCAACTCTTAATCCTGCTGAAACGGCATATTCACACATCAGCATTACAGGGTCATATCCATCATCGGAATTGTCACTGTGCATGTGAAAATCTACTTTGTTTTTAAATGACATTTAAAATTACCCCTTGATTAGAATCTGTAATTTACATTATATCATACTGATAAAAAAAAATATAGATGTTTTTTAAAATTTCTTGTACTATATAGGAAGATGTGGTATAATATCTCAAATATAATTTTTGCCGGAGGAATAGTATGAAAGCTGTAATTTCTGTTATAGGTTCGGACAGAGTAGGAGTTTTAGCACGAATTGCTTCGATCTGTGCTGAATGCAATGTAAATATAGTAGATGTAACTCAAAAAGTCTTGGGTGAAATGTTTACTATGATAATGCAGGTTGAAATTGATAAATGCAGTGTAAGTTTTAAAGAGTTTTCTGAAAAGCTTGATAAAGCAGGCGATGAAATCGGTATGAAGGTCAACACTATGCATGAAGATATTTTTAATTCAATGCACCGCATTTAATAATTTTAGTCCTTTAAGGAGAATTTTGAAATGATTAATCCATCAGATATAATGGAAACTATCAATATGATCAAAGAAGAACATCTTGATATACGCACGGTTACTATGGGAATTTCGCTTTTAAGTTGTATTGACAGCGATATAGATCGTGCATGTGACAAGGTGTATGATAAAATTACAGGATATGCAGAAAATTTGGTTTCAGTTTGTGATCAAATTCAAAGGGAATACGGTATTCCTATCATCAACCGGAGAGTATCGGTTACTCCTATCGCGATGTTGGCAGCGGCTTGTCCGTCGTCTGATATAACAAAGTTTGCCAAAACACTTGAAAGAGCAGCTAATGAGCTTGGAGTAAACTTTATCGGCGGATATTCAGCTCTTGTTCAAAAGGGTTTTTCTGATGGGGATTACGCACTTATTGAAAGTATTCCGAGAGCTCTTGCAGAAACTAACCATGTATGTGCATCAGTAAATGTAGGAAGCACCAAGGCCGGCATAAACATGGATGCAGTTAAAATGATGGGAAATGTGGTTAAAAATTCAGCTGAGCTTACTAAAAATAACGATTGTATCGGTGCGGCAAAATTGGTTGTACTGTGCAATGCTCCTGAAGATAATCCGTTTATGGCAGGTGCTTTTCACGGAGTAGGTGAACCTGATTGTGTGATAAATGTCGGTGTTTCCGGACCGGGAGTAGTAAAGTGTGCACTGGAAAAGGCCGGAGATTGTACCATTGATCAGCTGGCAGATATTATAAAGCGTACCGCGTTTAAGATAACAAGAATGGGACAGCTTGTTGCTATGGAAGCTTCTAAAAGGCTTTGCGTTCCTTTCGGAATAGTTGATTTATCTTTAGCTCCTACACCTGAAGTAGGTGATTCAGTTGCTTATATCCTTGAAGAAATGGGTCTTGAAAACTGCGGAGCTTGTGGAACTACCGCTACACTTGCGATGCTTAATGATGCCGTGAAAAAAGGCGGAGTAATGGCGTCGTCTCATGTGGGAGGACTGTCCGGTGCTTTTATTCCGGTAACCGAAGATGCAGGTATGATAGCTGCAACAAGAGAAAAGCATTTGTCAATAGAAAAACTTGAAGCAATGACTTCAGTTTGTTCGGTCGGTCTTGATATGATTGTTATTCCGGGAGACACTCCTTGTGAAGTTATTTCCGGAATCATTGCTGACGAGGCTGCTATTGGTATGGTGAATTCAAAAACAACTGCTGTACGCCTTATTCCTGCAATAGGCAAAAAGGTGGGAGATGAATTGTCGTTCGGAGGTTTACTTGGAAGTGGACCGGTTATGGCTGTGAATACTTCTTCTCCTCAAAGATTTATCCGTCGCGGAGGAAGGATTCCGGCTCCTCTCCAAAGTTTAAAAAATTAAATTTAAAATTCTATTTAGTAGATTGTATATGATGTTTATTTGAGTTATAATGAATTACTTCTATTAGTTAAGGACAAAATAACAGAAAATATGTAATTAGTATAGGGGAAAAATCCATGTTTACAAGAGAAATAGGAATAGATCTTGGCACGGCGAATACCCTTGTGTGTATAAAAGGCAAGGGCATAATTATGCGTGAACCGTCAGTTGTAGCAGTAGATGTAAGAAATGATGCAGTAAGAGCGGTCGGAACTGAAGCAAAAGAAATGATTGGGCGAACTCCGGGTTCAATTGCTGCGGTTAGGCCATTAAAGGACGGCGTTATTGCGGACTTTGATGTTACGGCTGCAATGTTAAAAAGATTTATAAGAGAGGCAATAAAAGGTTCGTTATTCGCCAGAGCAAAGGTTATGATTTGTATTCCGTCGGGTGTTACTGAAGTTGAGGTCCGTGCTGTGCATGATGCCGCGGTACAGGCCGGTGCCAAAGATGTAGATCTTATTGAAGAACCTATGGCTGCTGCAATTGGTGCAGGACTCCCTGTATTTGATGCAGTGGGAAGTATGGTTGTCGATATCGGAGGAGGAACTACTGAAGTAGCCGTTTTATCTCTCGGTGATATTGTTACTTCTCAGTCTGTTCGTGTTGCAGGTGACGATATGGATGATGCAATAATCACATTTATAAGAAAAAAACACAACTTGCTTATCGGAGAACGTACTGCCGAGCAAATTAAAATTAATATTGGTTCAGCTTTGCAGCCAGAAGATGAAGAGGAGCTGGAGATAAAAGGCAGAAACCTTGTTGACGGATTGCCCAAAAATGTAATTATCACCGGGTCTGAAGTATATGAAGCTTTATCTGATACTGTGGCAAGTATAATTGATGCGGTTAAGAGTACTTTGGAAAAAACTCCGCCTGAGCTTGCAAGCGATATTATTA
>CABUCT010000073.1 GCA_902490145.1 uncultured Oscillospiraceae bacterium | reverse complement strand
AAAGTATTAATCTTATTTTTATGCCGTTTAAAGATCTTCCGTTATCATTCTTTCATATATTTTTTTCGAGGTTTCCCCATCACGATAAATGAGCATTTGCATACTACGCATTATTATCTGGTTTGAAGCTGACATAACAATTGGGCATAAGATAAATGCCTCATAAATTCTGTCATTAAGATGCTCTATAACTTCTTCTCCAACAATCTCTAATATATTGGCATACATTTTATTGCATACTTTGTAATCGATATTGCTTAAACATCTCTCTATTAACGTCTGCTTAAATTTTTGAGAGAAAATCTCCAAATTTTCTAATAAAATATTTGCTGCGTAAAATTCCGATTTCGTGTGTCTGGATTTAAAGTCTACTATATGCTTGTCAATATAGTCTTTGACTATATCATAAAATTCGCTTTTTTCATTTTCACATTTATCCTCAAATATTAGATAACAATCTCCCAAAACACTCCAGCAAATATTATCTGCAATTGATGCAGAAGTCCTCAAATCCAATTTTCCCAGAACTTCAAAAATTACAGATAGGTATTCATCTAAATAACAACCTTTGTCACCCAATTCTTTTCGAATCTTTTATAGATCCAAAACTCGGCTCCAGCAGTATTTCCTCATAATCCTTAAAAATGTTCATTTCAATTTCTATACTCCTTTAAATTTTTATACACACAATTTTTACTTACAAAATAATTTATAATGCTACATTGTGTACACCCCCAAAAAAATAAATTAAATAAAGTTACTTTATCTTTATTTTAATTTTCTCACATAATTGGGTTGCAATTGTAGCTGTATTCAGTTCAAAATAAAAATTAATTTCAAAAAAGGGGAAAATAATACAAAAAAATATTCAATTCTCTTCTATAGATAGTATGATAGATGAAATAATCACTGCTATGAAAGAGGAAATGGAAGAATAAAATTTAACAGAGAAGGGAACGGATTACTGTTCCCTTCTCTGTTTCTATGTAAATTATATTAAAGTATTACCTACCAATATTGTTATCCTTGTTTTGCCTGAGAAAATAAAAAAGCTCCGTGTTAAAAACACGAAGCTTTTTAGTTTAAACAGAAAATTTAGTTCTAAAAATTATGACAGTAATGTTTTGTCGTTTGAAAACTCGTCACCGCTGGCTTTAGCAAATTCATCCAGAAGCATTTCAACAGTCAATGATTTTTTCTCCTCACCGCGAATGTCAAGAATAATTTTAGCATTATTCATCATAATCAAACGATTTCCGTGAACAATAGCATCTTTCATGTTATGAGTTACCATTAGTGCTGTTAAATTTCCTTCTTCAACAAAACGATCTGTTAATGATAATACGGTATCTGCTGTTTTGGGATCCAGTGCAGCAGTGTGCTCATCTAACAACAATACTTTAGGATTTTTCAAAGAGGCCATTAACAGAGTAACAGCCTGCCTTTGTCCGCCGGATAATAATCCTACTTTAGAGGTCAAGCGGTTTTCTAATCCTAAATTTAAAGAAGCTAACAACTGTTTATATTCTTGTCTTTCGGCAGCAGAAATTCCCCATTTTAAAGTACGGTGCTGACCGCGGCGTTTGGCAAGGGCTAAGTTTTCTTCAATTCCCATGTCAGCAGCAGTGCCCCACATAGGATCCTGAAATACCCGACCTAAATATTTAGCTCGCTTGTATTCCGGCATTTTAGTTAACTCGACACCATCCACTATGATATGACCGCTGTCTAAAGGCCATGTCCCCGCAATAGCATTCAGCAGGGTGGATTTTCCGGCACCGTTTCCGCCGATAACGGTTACAAAGTCTCCTTTGTCTAAATGCAGTGAAACATCGTCTAATGCAACCTTTTCATTGACTGTGCCGGGATTGAAGGTTTTACAAATATTTAGAATGTCAAGCATTTGTCTTTGTCTCCTTCTTGGGCTGTTTTCCTACAACTAACTTTGACTTCCAATAAGGAATAGCTAAAAATACAGCAACCACTAGCGCTGACAGCATTTTTAACAGATCAGGATCAACCTTTAGCCAAATAGCGAAAGTGTATACCAAATAATAAATAACGGCACCAAAAGTAACAGCCAGCAATTTAAGTGCAAAATTGTGGAATAAATGGCTGAAAATCGCATGACCAATAACCACGGCAGCAAGGCCGATTACAATGGCACCACGTCCCATGCTGACATCAGCAAAGCCTTGATATTGCACAAGCAATGCACCCGATAAGGCAACCAAACCGTTTGAAATCATGAGTCCCAGTACCGTGTTAAACTTTGTGTTAATTCCTTGGGCACGGCTCATATGCAAATTGCAGCCGGTGGCCCGCAAAGAACACCCGAGTTCGGTACCGAAGAACCAATATAACAGAACGATAGTAACTAACGTGAATAAAAGCACAACAATAATAGGATTGTTAGCGGAAAAATTACTTACCCAGCGTAAAGAAACTAACAACGAATATTTATCAACATTAATTGCCTGGTTTGCCTTTCCCAAAATCTTTAAATTAACAGAATATAAAGCGAGTTGGGTAAGAATACCCGCTAATATAGCAGGAATACCCATAAGAGTATGGAATAAACCTGTGACTAAACCGCACAGCATACCGGCAAGTACTGCCAAAAGGGTGGCAAGCCACACGTTATGGCCATTTAACATTAACATTATGAAAACGGCACCACCGGTAGCCATAGAGCCGTCTACGGTTAAATCGGCAATATCTAAAATTTTATAGGTTATGTATACGCCAATACCCATAATGCCCCAAATTAAGCCTTGTGCTACTGCACCGGGTAAAGCGTTTAACAGAGAAAGCATGGGGAAGGAACCTCCTACCTTAAAGAAATGAGTGGTCGGGTTTATTCTGCCGGAATTGCTTCATAATCATCCGGTACAGTGATATTTAAGGCTTTGCACAAATCGACATTATACATTTTTTTAGTGTTGGAAGCAGAGCGGACTTCCATATCGCCCGGATTTTTACCGTCTACTAAAATTTCATAAGCCATTTTGCCGGTTTCATAACCGATATCATAATAATCAATGCTTAAAGTTGCGACTCCACAGCCTTTACAAATTCCTTTCTCACCTGCGATTACAGGTATACCTGCGGGACTGAAAACGTTGTTAATCAATTCGGTGTTGTTAGCAGCAGTGTTGTCGGTGGGAATGTAAATTACCTCTTCTTTACAAGCGTTTTGGGCAACGGAAGTAATATCATTGGAATCTGAAAAACTATAACGGGTGCAGGTATAACCGTATGCTTCAAGCTTTGGTTGAATAGTATCAATTTGATACAAAGAATTAGATTCAGCAGAACAATACAGCAATCCAACCTTTTTAGCATTCGGGAATAATTCGTGAAGCATGTCGGCTTGTTTGTCCAACGGTGCTAAGTCACTGGTGCCGGAGATATTTGTTCCGGTTTTACCTGTCCAGTCTGACATACCCAAAGCAGTTGCATAATCAGTGATTGAAGTGCCCAAAACAGGAATTGTACTGGTTCCGGATTGAGCAGCCTGCAATGCAGAAGTAGCATTGGCCAGGATGAGATCAACCTTGTTGGAAACAAAGTTGTTTACAATGGTCGCACAAGTAGGCGAATCGTTTTGGGCATTTTTGTAATCAAAAGTTACTTTGCTGCCCAACCGTTCTTTCAAGGCATCTTGAAATCCTTTTGTTGCCGCATCGAGTGCATCGTGCTCGAGTGTTTGTACGATGCCGATTGTGTAACTGTCTTTGCTGGTAGTTTTGTCTTTATTAGAACAAGCTGACATTGAAAAGGCAGTTGTAACCAATAAAGCAATGGTTAGAATCAGTGAAATAAGTTTTTTCGCTTTCATAAAAATATCCCCTTAATATTATTTTTTGATCGCCCGATCAAAAATGAATACAAATAAAAATAGTCATAAATACGGTATGAGTGAAAATACCCAGAAAGTTATGGAATGCAGCATAGCATTACAGCAATCTTTAATGTGACTGTATCGCATGCACGTATTTTAAAAAGTATAACACTTTAAAGCACAAAAATCAATTGTTTTATAAAAATTCCGAATAAAACAGCGGGATTTTTCGCTTTTTTAGAAATATTGCTGTTTTAACAGCTGTTTTGGTGTGTTCACATAAGAGCTGTCTTAAATTCTTTTCCCTGCATTTAAGAAAGAAAATTTAAATTATGACTTTAGAGAGTTTGGCAGATAATATTCAGAAAAGTAATTCGAATATTTTGACTTCATTAAAGAAAAATCCCCCGGTTCTGCTTCTGCCGGGGGATTTATTTTTGTTTAAAGCTTTTCGCCGTTGCGGTTATTAAGCAACTTATTCAGTTCATCCATAAAGGTGTTAATATCTCGGAACTGGCGATATACCGAAGCAAATCTTACATATGCAACTTCGTCGATTTCTTTGAGCTGTTCCATTGCCAACTCACCGATTTGCATTGAAGAAACCTCGCGGTCAAGAGAATTTTGAATCACCTTTTCGATGTTATCAACCGCTTTTTCTACTGTTTCAATTGAAACAGTACGTTTTTCGCAGGCACGAAGCAAGCTATTTATAAGCTTATTACGATCATACTGCTCGCGTGATTTATCACGCTTTACCACAATAGTAGGAAGGCTTTCGATTATCTCATAAGTCGTAAATCTCTTTTGGCATTTAAGACATTCGCGACGGCGGCGAATTCGTTCGCCCTCATCTGTCGGACGGGAATCAATAACCTTGCTTTCCTCATATCCGCAATATGGACATTTCATAGTTTTATATCACCCGTGAATAATTAGTTAGTGATGGTTTTTTCGGTTTCTTTATCAAAGATATGGATTCTTGAAGTATCCAAAGCAACTTTGATAGTGTCTCCTGATTTGGCAAGTGTTGACGGATCAACACGGGCAGTGAAGTTATTGCCTTCACAGCTGAGATAGAGATATGTTTCTGCACCCATAAGCTCAGTAACTTCAACCTTAGCTTCAATGATACCATCGGTCATGGTTGAAAGATACATATCTTCGTCATGAATATGTTCAGGACGGATACCCATAATGATTTCCTTGTCCTCAAACGGTTCAAGACATCCCTTTTCATTTTTGGATGCGGGAAGCTTGATTCTGTATTTAATACCCTTGCGGGTTTTGGTATCTTCAGAACCAAATTCAACATAGAAGTTCTCTCCGTCTTTGCGAAGAACAGCATCTACAAAGTTCATTTGAGGAGAACCGATAAATCCGGCAACAAAAGCGTTGCAGGGAATATCATAAAGATGTTGTGGAGTATCAACCTGCTGAATATATCCGTCTTTCATAACAACGATACGGTCAGCCATGGTCATAGCCTCGGTCTGGTCATGGGTAACATAAATAAAGGTGGTTTCGAGTTTCAAGTGGATTTTGGAAAGCTCGGTACGCATCTGTGCACGAAGCTTTGCATCCAAGTTTGAAAGCGGTTCGTCAAGAAGGAAGACCTTAGGATCACGAACGATAGCACGACCCAAGGCAACACGCTGACGCTGACCGCCCGAAAGAGCCTTCGGCTTACGATCGAGAAGGTGAGAAATATCAAGGATTCTTGCAGCCTCTTCAACTCTGCGTTTGATTTCTTCTTTTGGAACTTTACGGAGCTTAAGTCCGAATGCCATGTTTCCGAAAACGGTCATGTGAGGATAAAGTGCATAGTTCTGAAACACCATCGCAATGTCACGATCCTTAGGTGCAACATCGTTTACAAGACGGTCTCCGATATAAAGTTCACCCTCAGAAATTTCTTCGAGTCCTGCGATCATACGAAGGGTAGTTGATTTACCGCAGCCGGAAGGTCCAACCAATACCAAAAACTCTTTATCCTTAATTTCAAGATTAAAATCTGAAACAGCGGTAACACCGCCCGGATATTTTTTGTAGATACCACGAAGTGATAAGCTTGCCATTAAAAAATTCCTCCCATAATATACAATAAAAAACGACTGCCAAAAATATGGCTTTCATAATTTTTCTATAGGCACAAAATTTATTTTTTTCAGCCCAATTGTACGATAATATAATATCAAAAAAAATGGTAAAAAACAAGATATGTACTTAAACAAAATTCAAAGGCTTTGTTTATGTAATATTACCTAACAAAACAACACTTTGCACAAAAACAGAATTGAGTTATTTATTATTTATATAAAAGTCCTCAATTACTCAAAAATGCTTGTATCAAAAGGGTTTTCGTCTTGAGTAATTATATCGGCACACGGATAATTCAGATATAGAAAAACAACCTAAAAATAAAAACTGCGGCGATAGATTACAGTGCGGCTCTTTTGTGCAAAAGTCGCTTTTTCTTCGCCGCAGTTTAAACAATTTATGCTCTGTTAAGTTTCTCCACAAGCTCGTCGCAATCTATACCATGTACGGCACAAGCCTGCTCTACTGTTTCACCTCTGGCTGACGGACAACCCAAACAATGCATTCCCATTTCAAGGAAAAGAGGAGCGGTATCGGGTTTTGCATCGAGAATATCACCAATACAGCTGTCTTTTGTAATTT
>CABUCT010000072.1 GCA_902490145.1 uncultured Oscillospiraceae bacterium | reverse complement strand
CGCCGCCTTGCAATGTCGTTCCTCGCCCGAGCAAGCTCGTTTTTTTCTCTTTGCAGCTCTTGCCGCGCTTGGTCAAGCTCTATTCGCGCAAGCTCGTTTTCGTTCTCCTCCTGCTCCCGAAATATATTGTCAAAGTCTCTCGGGGATAAGTTTATCGCCATGTTTCTGCCTCCCTGCTTGTTTTAATATTAGCACAATTGTGCTAAATCGTCAAGGATATCTCAACCAAAACAGGCTGACTCTCATACCGAACCGTCCACAGACTGAAATTTTCCCTATCTGACTTTCGCCCGCAACCATCAAAGTCGCAAAATAAATTTTTTTATTAAATTTAGTTGACTTTTTTTGCGCCCCCCGTTAGAATTAAAGGCGGCAGAGGGGTGGAGGCCCCCCTGCGCCTTGATACTTTTGACCGCTCCCGCGTGGGGCGGTCTTTCCCTTTATTTGGATACTTCTTTCTTGATTAGCCTAACGATAGCCGCCGCGCTCCGGCTATCCTTTACGCCCTGCTCAATCAGGCACGCAAGGAACAAACGAAGCGCGGCAAATTTCTTTTCAGTTTTTTCTTTACTAATATAAAATTTGCGCATGTAAGAACTAACCTACATTTTTTTATTTCACCGCTTTGCTTGCCAACCGGCATACAGTCTCAGCTCTTCGCCGTCGGGAATCTCCGTCTTTGTATCGAAGTCCCACAGATTTATTGCTTCCGCTTCGGTATACCATCCCGTAAAAACATATCCTTCACGCTCTGGCGCAGGCGGCTCTGGAATTTTTTCACCGCTTTCAACGTCCTCTGCCCTGAAATATCCCCTGTTGACTGCTGCAGAGTAGTTGTTCATAAACGCCACATTGGATATAGATAAAAATGTTTTTGTCCAGTGAAAGGCTTCTGCTAAATTAATTTCATTATATAATTCTTTGTAAATAAATATCTTGGGAATCCCATTGGTTAAATTAAATGGAATCGTTCCGCAATACAAAATTTTAAAGCAATGAGGAAACAGTCCGTCTTCCCACAACAGATTATTTGAGTAAAAGTAATATAAAGCATTCGTGCAAATTTGCTTTATATTATCATGTAAATATAGTCGTTCTAAATTAGGGCTTTCTATTTTATAATTTCCACCGCCTTCCATAATCAATGAACGTTTATAATACCCTATGTGTGTCACATCCATTCCGTCAATTGTGCGCGGAACGTCAAGAGAAGTCTGCTCCTTGCCGATTTCAGTCAAACCCACGATTGCAACTTCACGGTCTTCTGCATTTTTAGGGAAATAGGTATTCTTGCCTATGACAATATATTGCCAATAACCGTCTTCGTATATTTTGTGTTGTTCATTGCACGCTGTTAAACCCGTAGTCAAAAACAGCATTACTGTTATTAAACCCCATAACATTATTTTCTTTTTCACAATATTCTCTCCTCATTTATTAATTTATGAATTTTTTTGAATGTTTGCTTTAAAATAAAAAACCGCAACACAAACCATTAAAAAACGGTCGGATGCAGTAACAGACGTAAATAATCGGGTTCAATTTTTCGGCGGACGTCATTTGGAGTAAAACTTCGAGACCGTCTTTCGCTGTTATAATATCACACAATTTGCATTTTGTCAATATAAAAGTTTTTTTATATTGGCATTGATACAAAAAACAGAATGCAGCATTTTAGCTGCATTCATAATTTATTTTATTTAGATTTAACCTTAACTGTATTAAGTAATTTGCTTGGCTTCATTAAAAGCCAATGCGAATAAATTATTAATCGAATTTTCTATATTATGCAAATCCACTTCAAATCCTAGTTCGCATTCATGACCAAATATATCAATAACAGTTTTTGCACTAAATAAATTACCTTGTTTTATTTGTTGCAAAGAGGCAGCCATCTTTAAATGTTTAATAGTAATAAAATTTCCTCCGTATTCAAATATACGTTGAGATACTTTCAGTATAGTGTCTGCGCCGTGTCTGACAGCCTCGAGTTCAGCTTTAGCAGTTTCGAAAATCAAATATTCGGATCCGTTTTTGACAGCATCTAGAGCTTGTTTTGCGTATTCAAGAGCTATATACGCTTCTGATCTTGCAATATTGTCCAAAGCATCCTCGGCGGCTTTTAAAAGCTTATCTCCGTCTACCCGGAAGCTTTCGAGCGCTTGCAACGCTGCTTGCCATACATTGAATTCGTTTCCGCACTTTACTTCTTCCAAAGCATTATTTGCGATTTCTAACATCGCATTTCCTTCAGCTTCAGCTTTCTTTAATGCTTCTTTAGCACTGTTCAACAATGCGTCTCCCTCAGATTCCACCTCTGACAAGCCTTGTTTTGCTTTTGACCAAACAATATATTCAGACCAATTTATACATCCTTCCAAAAAGCTTCTGCATGAATCCAAAAAAGCAGTTGCAGTTATCATAGCTAATTCCAGCCCACCTATCTTTGCGAGGTAATATTCCGACTTGTAAAGATATTCATACCAATTTAAATTCTTATATATGTTCCAATTTAAATCAATTTCTTTCTGCAAAGAATTTACGTGTTCCTGCGCGGCCTTCAGCTTTTTGTCTGCTTCCTCAAATACATGATTATATGCTTTTTCAGCTTTTTCTACGTTTTCGCGAGCTGTTTTCATATTTGCGTCGAATTCCTTCTGAACCTTTACCAAATTTTCTTCGGCGCTTTTGGTTGTACTGTTCAATTTTTCTTTTGCCGCGTTGACTGCATTTTCGGCTTGTTGAATGACATGATTAAAAGCTTCTTGGGCATTTTGAACATTCTCCTCCAAATTTTTAATTTCGGAATTAAATTTTTCTCTCTCTACCCTGACGGCAAAAACGCATTCGTCCAAATATTTATCCGCTGTTTCCTGCGCTTTGTTCAATTTTTCAATAGCAGGCAGATATAAAGCTTCGTATGCTTCTTTCGCCGCATCTAATTTCTTTTGCGCTTCGTCAATACTTATATCTACGTTTTTGACTGCAGCGGTAAATTTGTCTGTAACCTTGTTTCGAATAATTTCGGACATTTCGTTATTCGCTTCGGCATATAGATAAAAATCCAACGAATCCAAATCGTCAAGAGAGCCCACGCTATTGCCTGTAATAGTAAAATCAACAGAATTCAAGAACTTTTGTTTAAAAACGAATTGAATTTTTTCTTTAGAAATATCTGCATTGACGGCAGTGTTTAATCCCAAAAACTCAAACGCTCCGTCGATATAAATGAGCTGCTTATCTTCTGTCAATTCCAAATCAAAAGAAGCTTTGTCATCGTTGTATCCCTTTATCTTCAGTATCCCTAAATCTAAATTGTCTATTTCGCCTTTTGCAACAAAACCCGAATCGGTAAATTTTGCATACAACGCCGCATTTTTTTCAAAGATCGTCAATACTCCCGAAAAACTGAAGCCGGGCTCAAATGTTATTGTCCCTATAGAGCCACCCGAAGGTGCACAGTACACCTCTAAATCCTTTATTTCAAATTCAGGAACAAGTTCGCAAGGCACATCAACATGAGTTAAGGCTTTTGTAAATGAAAGCAAATCTTTTGTTTCCAATTTTGACAAAGCCCCCAAAAGAATCATATCTGCAGGATTTTCGGAAATTTTGACTGCCATATTTACTACTGTTTCTCCCATTGCCAAGCCTCCGGCAATTCCGAATTCGGAAGGTAAACCGGTTGCCATAAACTGGGAGTAAACGATACCTATCTGCAAGGATACTGCGGGACCGATTTTCAGATCGCTTATGCCGAAAGGATTTTCCCACCAGTGTTTCATTGTAGCCGAAGCTTTCGCTTCTATAGCATTTATGTCAAGCGCTATGTCAAAATGCAGAGGAATTTCTTGATTGGGAATTTTTATATCCATTCCGAATATCAATTGAAACGCCGGAATAGGCATTAAAGTCAGGTTAATCATAAACGGATCGCACGAAATAGTGTCGCCGAGATTAAGCTGCATAGCGGGAATTTGAATCGAAAAATCGACCGTACTGCCCAAATGCGCCGAAAAAACAAAACCCGAATTATTACTTCCCGTAAGAGCAGAAAGAGCGGGGATTTCTTCGAGAACGCCCATCAGCTGCAACCCTTGCTTTACTTCGAATTTAAAGTTCTCATCCTGCGTTTTGGCATCTTCAGACGAATAAATAAAAGCAAGCTTTGAAAACTTAAGTGAATCTGCAAATGTATTTTTAAATTCCGGAAAAATTGTTCCGAGACCGAAAGCTTTGGCTTCGATTCCTGCGTAAACAACCAGATTCCATTTTTTTTCTATCTTTTCGTAAGAGACGTGGCAATCAAGTCGGACTTCTTGAATCGTAACCTTACCCGAAATAGAAAAAGAAGAGCTTTTGCCGCTACTCCGCTTGTAAATGTCCAAATTCAACTCGGCTTCTTCAATATCCAGTGCGCCGACTTTAAGCTCACCCATAAAGCCCTTTACAGATACGCCGTCAGAAGTAATTACGGCATCAACTCCGCATTTAAAATCATGCACGCTTAAATTGCACTTTAATGTAAGTCCTTTATTTAAAAAGACCTGCCCAACGGTGCAGTCGGTTGTGGCAATGCCCAATCCCACCTCGTCAAATTTGACATCGAATTCCGGCAGAATAAGATCTTCGCCGGTAATTTTATGAAAAAGCTCGTTCAAATCCGAAAGAGTGAAATTTTCTGCTTGAGCATAAACTCCCGCATATTTAGCCCCCAAAACACCTTCAAAGGAATAAGTTTGCTCGCCGACTGTCAATTCAGTCGAAAGGCTCAATTTGTTATCATTGCCTATGTTCATCGACGCAATTAGATAGTCAATATTCAAACCCTCGACGTTCATAAAATTTTCTATCTCATAGCATGACGCACCTAAATGTACTGTTCCCTCCTCACAAGAGCCGTAACAATCCAACACAAAAGGAGTTTTACTCAAATTACTTATTTCTAGCTCGCCCATTACAGACGGCGTAATCTCCATGCTCCAATCCTCTTGCATATTTACTATGCTGTAAAAATCTTCTATAACAAGCTGAAAGGCAGCAGATTTCAAAACAACGTTTTCCAAAATAGGAACGTACATTGTCGCCCCTGTCGTGAGCACCGCAAAGGTCGGCTTTATTTTTTTGGTTAAGTCAACCGTATTCAGCTCAAATTCGCCTTGCATAAATATTTCAGCGTCGGCATTCAGAAACTGCTTGAATACGGATAAAGGTTCTTTTTCCATATCCAGTTTACCGTTAAATACAAGTACGTTTTGCTCATCTTCCTCAGTTTCTGTTTCTTCCTGACCGACGGTTTTAAGAGTGAGCGAAACATCCTTGAATATGAAAAAATCAAATTGCTCGGTTTGAAAATCGAAAAGCTTGTCCAAAGTAAAGTCGGAAGCAGAGAAATCCAAATGTGAAATTTGACTTCCGTCATGCATAACCGCAATTTTTGCCGGAATTTCGCTTTGCTCGAGAGCATTTGCCTGTGCAAGAAATGCCTGCCCGTCCGGCAGCTCATCGCCCAAAACACCGGGAATTTTAGGCACAAATTCATTGTCTACTACATTGCATGGCTCTAAATTAACCAACAAAGGCAAGCCGTTTATAATTATATCTGACATTTTTTACCTCGATAAATCTTACTCAATATATCTTATACTTCCATCAGGATTTACAATTACTCTGTTAGCATATACAAAACGATTTCCGTAATTCTGCTGTGCTTGTCTAAAAGATTCTGTACCATAATAATTTGAATCCCGTTTAGCTACCCAATATAAATAGTTTGAAACATTACTTAAAACTGCTTTGACAGTATCATAAACATAATCACCGCCTAATCCCGAAATTATATATCTAATTTTACCATTGTTGTTTATTTTCTCTAAAAGAGCACTACAATTTCCTAGTGACCCATGATGAGGAAGCTTGATTATTGGGTTAGGTCTATTGTTAATAAGATAAAATATTTCTTTGTTATAATTTTTTATAGCGTCGGGAGTTGCGTCTCCGAATGAAAAATAATTTATATTATCATATAAAATAACTGTTACCATAGAATTACTGTTTTCATCAATGTCTAATAAACGAGAAGAATATATTTTTATAAAATCCCATAATACATAATCATTCCCGGTTTCTATAGTGATGTCATTGTCATCTGGGTAAACTAATCCATTACAACCGCGCCCCAAAATTGTTTTAATATTATGATTTTGGTAAGACAAATAAGCAGAATGGTCACTATGCCAATGACTGAGAACAAACAATTTTTTATAATCTCCAATCATATTATTATATAATAATAATGCATCAGTTTTTGTCGCCCCTCCATCAATCATAATTTTTAATTTATCTAAATCCACTATACACATATCACCGTAACGATCTGCAGTCGAAGCAAAATGAGTTATTTTCATATAAAACTCCTTTAAGATGAATTTTTTAATTAGGATTAAATTATATTAATTATTCATATAAATACGTATTATTAAATTTTGCTCATTGGACTCACTCTCCCCATTAAATCAAAAACCGATGCTTGCG
>CABUCT010000071.1 GCA_902490145.1 uncultured Oscillospiraceae bacterium | reverse complement strand
TTTAGTTTGAAGAATTTTAAAGAGGCGGATTTTTGGCTGTGTGCAGCAGTCGGGCCTGCCGCCCGGCAACGGTTAAAACTTTAAGCGGCACAAAACTCAGGGATCCTTTCGCATTCTCGAATATTTTAACAGAGCAAAGACGGAAATCCGTCCTTTAAAATCGCGTTCGGATTTATCGTCTTTGATTATGATTGCATGACGACAAAGAAGTCGTATTAATTTTCCGGGTTTGAACCCTTTGCCTCCTTATTTATATTGTATATTAGAAAAGCATAAAAAAGCCTGTTTGATTTAATCAAACAGGCTTTTACATTTGTGTGTTTAGATCTGGCGAAGCAGGCGTTCCATTTCACACACGCCTTTTCGCTGTGAAACAATTATAGCCCGAAGAATCGGGATCAGCTCCGGACATATATCATATTGCAAAAGATTTTCAGACATCCTGATCGCACCTTCATGATGCGGGATCATTTCATGCATAAAATTTGCGTTGATGTTGTTGGAGGTGCAGGCATCCTCCATTTCGGTGAACATTTTTCGGGTTATTTTTTTGAATCTGCGGTTATATAAGCATATATCCTGTTTCGTATTCTTAAATTCCTCGCACCGACACAGTGATTCCTGCATGTTTTTGATGCTTTCGGTTTGCTCGATTATAATGTTGGACGCAATATTTTGAAGCGGCAGGCAAGTTGTGTATTTCAAAAGATTTTGAGACATTTCTATAGCCGCTCTGTGGTGAGGGATCATTTGAACGATAAAGTTATGAGAAAGGCTGTCTGTCAGCTCGGCTCCGGTCATTTCTTCTATCATGGTATCCAGTATTTCGTAAAAACAGCAAAGATATTCTTTTGTCACATCACTCAGCTCTCTGCAATCTTTCATTCCGTTTACCTCCTTTTCTGATAATTTGATTTACATAATTATTCTATGATGAAATCCCAAATACGTAATAGTAAAGACCAGAATACAATATTTGATTCAATAGAATCTGTTTTTTAATTTTATTATAAATGAAAATGCAATAAATTCAGATTTACTTTGTACTATCCGGACGATACGATTAATTAAATGCAGTTTTAAGTGAATGTTCGCCGATCCTTGTCACAATACATCCTTGTTTGTGTGTCTTTTCTGCTCGAAAAGTCATTTACCAAACACCAACTGCACCTTTTTACAACTCTCCGGGTTATCGGCACGGGACATGATAAAAAATTATAAGCTAATTAAATATTCCCACAATTAAACAATAAACCATTATCGAGAGTGTTTTTCGTTCAAATTAAATATAAAATTCCTTCAAATCTTAGAATAGTACCCCTGACAGGAAAACTGTTCTATTTACGTGCAGCATACTTTTGTGTATCCTGATCATTGTTGAATATCAAAATAGATGCCGACGCGATAAGTCCGGAAAGCTTCTCAGTTACAATTCTTTTCAGATCCAAACAATGGTAAAAATACCCCTGTTTACATTTTTTCATTTGAGGAAAAGTCGAACTAAATTTCAGACATAAAAATGCTTTGTTAAGCGGCACTTGACAAAATCAAGGAATAAGGGAGTTTACTTTTTGTAAATATCTGTTATAATGTGGACACAAAGAAGGAGGCGATTTTTATGACCGTTGGTGAAAATATTCAAAAATACAGAAAAAGCCTTAAAATGTCACAGGAGGAGCTTGGGCAAAAGCTGCTTGTAAGCAGACAGACCATCAGCCTTTGGGAGGAAGATCAGACAATTCCGACAATCGATAATTTAATGAGACTGAAAAAAGTATTTGGGGTTTCGATTGATGAAATATTAGGGGACGAAAATAAAACGCAAATTGCACAAGATGAGCCGAATGAATCATATAAATTTAACTTTGATAAAACCGAGCTGAATCAAATTTTCGATTTGCAGCGAAAGTCTGCTTGTAAAAAGCCTGTTGTTTTTATACTGACTTCAATTTTATTGCTTTTTTATTTTGTCGCATCTTCTTCACCGGATATTATGATTGGATATGCGTTCGGAGCCCTTTTTATTGGTTCGATTTTTCATATTAAAGGGATTCGTGTATACAACAAGAATTGGAAAACCTTTATTGAACGAATTTGTAAATTAACCTATGAATATAAACTTTTTGATAATTATATAACTATCAATATATACAGAAACGATGAAAAGATACATGAATCAAAACGCTATTTTACGGACATAGAGAACATTAACATGCTTGATAAATGGCTTATTTTTCAATGTGGTGGACAATTGTTTATCGTGCGGAAAAGTGATCTGAGAGAAAACTCCGCATTTTATTCTTATATGTATAAAAATCCGACAAAAATTTTTCAAAATCCCACGCTCAATAAGTGGAAAACAATTTCAGATGTTTTATTTATCGCTTCATTGCTTTCAATATTCATTTCAATAGTTTTAGTAAATAAGGTATCAAGTGTAAACAATTTGTTTATAGAAAATATGTGGTTGTTTTTCTTAATAACACCCATTCCTGTTTCGTCAACAGTTTATGGCTTTGTGTTAAAATCGAAAGGATATAAATATAAAAAGAATATCATAGCAGGTATTATAATGACGGCCCTCCTTTGTATATATGGCTCGTTTACTTTTATGTTTTAACATGAATCGAAATTGATCGGACAGCCAAACAAGAATTGTTTCACACACGAAAATATAACTGTTTCAGTTATTTTTTAAACTATGGGGTTAATTTCACCCATTTCAAGCAAGATTCAAGGTACAGATGCGAATTCTGCTGTCCAACCGCACAATTGAGAACCGAGGAAGCTTGTTACAATTATTGAAAGCAGCGTGACAAAATAAGATTTTTGCCTGCATCAGCATCTTATAAGTGCACACTGTGCATCTGTCGACTTTGCTTAAGCACCGGAGATAAAAACCCGATCGATAAATACTGCTGACAGTCACCCTCATGATAGGCGGACGGCATTTATTAAATTTGCAAACCCTAAAGACGAAGCTGTCAACGCTTTGAATTCAAAACTTGTTATCTGTGCTCCTGCTTAAATAACAACATAAAAACGCTCCTGCGGTAACTTGTTTTGCCACAGGAGCGTTTCTTGCAATATTTTAAGATCAAGCTGTTAATAAAAGTGCCAAAGACAGAAAACATTTCGTGTCTTATTACCTATCCGGAAAATTTATCATATATACCGAAACCAAAGATAAACAAAACTATAATCGGCAGTATATAAGTGAGATACATCCGCATCCAATCATGCATTTTAAGTCCCTCGCCGGTGTTAGCCTCTTTTTTAAAGTTGTTCCAGCCCCAGCCGTATTTTGTAACACAAAACATCAGGTACACAAGCGATCCCAAGGGCAGGAAAATGTTGCTGACAAGGAAATCCTCAAGATCCATAATTGTTCCGCCGAATATTTTAAATCCACTAAAGCTCCAATGATTGAATCCAAGAATACACGGAAGAGAAAGTATCGTAATAAGCACAAGATTTATAAGGCCGGATTTTTTTCTGCTGAGTCCGAAAAGCTCCATGCCGCAGCAGATAATGTTTTCAAAAACAGCCAAAACGGTGGACAAGGCGGCAAATGCCATGAACAGGAAGAACAAGCTTCCCCATAATCGTCCCATCGGCATGTTTGCAAAAATGTTCGGAAGAGTGATAAAAATCAAATTCGGACCGGACGTCTGATCAACATTATAGGTGAAACAGGCGGGGAAGATAATAAGTCCGGCGGTTATCGCAACAAACGTGTCAAGCAGCACAACTCTTACCGATTCACCAAGAAGGGAGTGTTCCTTATCAATATAGCTTCCGAATATTGCCATGGCACCAATGCCGAGACTTAAGGTAAAAAAGGCCTGATTCATAGCGGTAACAAGCGTGTTGATTATTCCAACGTCTTTCATTCTGTTGAAATCAGGAACAAGATAAAATTTAAGACCCTCTTTTGCTCCCGGCATAAATAAGCTGTTGATTGCAAGAATGACCATGATTGCCAAAAGAGCAATCATCATTATTTTTGTAATTCGCTCAAGTCCGCTTTGAAGTCCTGCAATGCAAACAGCAATGCAGATAACTACGACAAGAACCATGCAAAATGTCATGGTACCGGGTTTTGAAAGCATGCTTGAAAACTCTTTTGAAACTGCCTCGGAATTAAGGCCGGTTAGTTTTCCTGATGCCGTTAAGTAAAAATAGTGAAGCATCCAACCCGCAACGGTAGTATAAAACATCATGAGCAGATAACATCCGATAAGGGTCAGATAACCGTGAACATGCCATTTTTGACCCTTGCGTTCAAGAACCTGATATGCTTTTACCGGACACTTCTGGCTTGCTCTTCCCACCGCAAATTCCATGCACATGATCGGCAGACCGAGTATGATTAAAAACAATATATAAAAAAGGACGAATGCACCGCCGCCTCCCTGACCGGTGACATAAGGAAACTTCCACACATTCCCGATTCCGATTGCACAGCCGGCAGAAAGCAGGATAAATCCTAATCGTGATTTAAGCTTTTCTCTTTCCAAAAACACATCTCCTCATAAAAAATTTATTCTTATGGCTGCAATATCATTACTGCAAAACTTCCCTGTCGGCAAAACAATTACAAAAGAAGTCTGAATGAAAATGTTAAAGCATCGCCTGCAGCCACATTTTTGTCATTATAGCATATAACAACCGAAAAATACACACAAAAATTCAATTGTGTTTTTGTATAAACAATACAATACACCTCTGACGGCCTGGTTTCCCCTCGCCAGCTTACCTTTATGGCTGAATTTTATTTTTTTCATTGAGCTGTTTTGCTCGGTCAAGCAAAGCTCCGCGGGAGTTTTCAAGCTTTTCATCCACAACATCGCTCAGCAGAGCATTAAGGATTTCACCGACCCGTCTATCGCTTGGAATATTAAGCTCTTTTATGATATCCGAACCGTTTACAGCGAGCTGTTTAAGCGAAAAACACTCATTTTCTGATTCGATTTCATCAAGAAGTATCCTGATTTTTTTAAGTTTTGAAATATCGCGGTGCTCAGGTGCATGTGCAAGAATATCACCTTTTTTTAGCCCCAAAAGCCGGCGGAAATTTTCATCTCCGATTTTTAGAAGCAGGCGTTTAACTGCTCTTTTTTCGGGGGCGATCGGACGGTCGTGATATTTCACAAGCGTTTTTACGCATCTTTTGGTTTTGCTGTCGACTTTAAGTGTGTTCATCATCTCTTCCGCGATTTTTTCCGAAACATCGGGATGCCCGTAAAAGTGGCCGACTCCGTGTTGGTCGGTGGAAAAGCTTTCAGGTTTTCCGATGTCGTGAAACAGTGCTGCAAGCCTTACGGCAGGGTCGTTATCTGAATTTGCCACAGCCATGGCCGTGTGTTCATATATATCGAAACAGTGGTAAGGACTTTTTTGATCAAATCCGATACATGGAGCCAGCGGAGGAATTATCTGTGCAAAAATTTTGGGGAACGCCAACATCACTTTTTCAATTCCCTTTCCGCAAAGCAGCTTTACAAGCTCGGCGTAAATTCGCTCTGCCGCAATGTTTTCAAGAAGCCTTCGGTTTTTGATCATGCTTTGGGCAGTTTTTTCTTCAACTTCAAAACCGAACACAGATGAAAAACGAATTCCCCGAATGATCCTCAAAGCATCCTCGGCAAATCTCTTGTCGGGATCTCCGACACAGCGGATAATACGGTTTTCAAGGTCATATACACCGCCGAATTCATCAACAAGCCCTGTATCCGGCGACCAGGCAAAGGCATTCACCGTGAAATCTCGCCTTGAAAGATCTTCTTTAATTGAGCGGGCGAAATTAACGCTGTCTGGATGGCGGTTGTCAGAATAAGCTCCGTCCACACGAAAAGTGGTAACCTCAACGTTTTCATTGCCAATTATGACCGTGAGGGTTCCAAGCTTAAGCCCGGTTTCCGCAGTTTTAAAATCGGCAAAAACCGCCTTCATCTGATCGGGTGTAGCAGAGGTCGTGAGGTCAAAGTCATGAGGTTTTTTATTAAGAAGCGAGTCACGCACACAGCCTCCGACAGCATAACAATCAAAGCCCGCTTCAGCGAGCCGATTCATCACCGTGGCGACCGACGGCGGAATATTCATTTTAAAATTTGAAAATCTGTTCATATTATTATTTTAAACCCGCCGGACCCAAAAAACAACTCCAAAATATAAAGAAATGTTTGAAAAATCCGAAACACCGTTAAGGATGTTATATACATTACCCACATTGATAAAGATGCTGTATATATTAAGCAAATCCGACAAATCCGCACCCGATTTTAAAGGACGGATTTCCGCCTTTGTATTGTTAAAATACTCGAGGATCCTAAAGGATCAGCTGCGTTTTGTGCCGCTTAAAGTTTTGCCGTTACCAGGCGGCAATCCGACTGCCGCACACAGACAAAAATCCGCCTCTTTAATATTCTTCGACCTAAAACGAGAGGAATTTTGAGCAATTTTGCGTGCGGAGAAAGCCGCAAGTCTTAACGCCTGCGGGTGACGACAAGCCGAAAATCGCCGAAATTAAGCCGTTT
>CABUCT010000070.1 GCA_902490145.1 uncultured Oscillospiraceae bacterium | reverse complement strand
CCGCAAAGCTAACGCCTGCGGGTGACGACAAGCCGAAAATCGCCGAAATTAAGCCATTTTAGGCGGGCTCGGATTTATCAGCTTTGCTTAAAGTGAGGAGAGACTTATGCCATATGCCGAAAGTTTGATTTTTCGGCATATGGCCGTTTTTTCGGAACAAATACATGAAGCCTATTGCAAATGGATTTTAAACAAGTAAAAATGTTAATTGTGTCAATCAAAACATAGGATACAATCAAAAAAGACATCAAAC
Source organism: uncultured Oscillospiraceae bacterium (assembly GCA_902490145.1). GTDB lineage: Bacteria > Bacillota > Clostridia > Oscillospirales > Acutalibacteraceae > UMGS1484. The sequence goes on along the minus strand of CABUCT010000070.1, from coordinate 6,334 downwards.
AACAAAATGTTGTATCTCATTGCGACATCACACACCCTATCATGTATGATACAATCTTTATAATCTTTAAAGCGGTAAAAGTCAAATCTTAATCGGTATTACAGAACTGATTTTTGTCTAAATTCCGCGTCAAAATACTTTTTTATACGCCGTTATTCTCCCGTACTTCAATATGCACTTATGATTTCCCTTGCATTTGCAAAAATTCGCTTTCGCAAAACTGTTAAGCCGTTTAAACTGAGGAGAGTCAAGCCCGTAGTGGAGTCGGCAATCGGATTTTCGGTGCAGGCGACAAAGGAATACCGGCATATTTCAGGTAAAATAATCTGAAAAGTGCCGATAGTACACCATTTTAGGCGAGTTCGGATATGCGTGTATTATGGTTTAAGGTGATGAGAGTCGAATACAATATGCCGAAAACTTGAAACTGCGGCAGCTTTTCACGCTTTTGCCGTTGCCGGAAGGTAAGCCCGACTGCCCTGTCAAACACAAAAATCCATCCACATCTGCTGCGTTTTTGGTACATAGCAGTTTAAAATTAACATATTTTTGTTTAAATAAGGAATAAAATCTCAACTGTCATATACCGGGATTTTTAACGAAGTTTCAGCCAAAACAGGGCATTTTAAACTATATTGGATTAGGCTTTCCTCAGCTGAAGTCAAGCCGTCTCGATCGCAGCATGACGAGCTTTCTGGTTCGGTGATCTTGCGGTGTTTGCCCGTTTTATGCAAATTATTATAAAATGCAATAAATCCTATCGTGTTTACGAATATTTTAACAAACACAAGGCCAGAGATATATAATCAGAGTTTAATTTCTCGGCCTTGCTAAAGGAAGGATCTGTTGGGATGTTCAAAAAGAAGCTTTTAGACATGTATACTCTTATGAATTTATCGCCCGAAAGAATTTTGCCCTCTTCCGCTCAGCCGCGGCGAAGCTTTGAGGGTGAAGATTTGGCGGAGCTTTGTGAAAGTATCCGTCAAAACGGTATTGTACAGCCGTTGACCGTTCGTCTTTTGGAAAACGGAAAATATATGCTGATTTCGGGAGAACGTCGACTAAAGGCCGCTAAGATGGCAGGTTTTTCAAAGGTTCCGTGCGTGGTTCTGCGTTCGGGAGAACAAAATGCGGCAGTTTATACGCTGCTTGATAACCTCCAGCACAAACCGCTTGACTACTTTGATGAAGCCGATGCGATTTACACCCTTATCAGCCATTGGGGTGTTGCACGTGAGGATGTGGCGGCAAGGCTTGGTATCACTCAGTCTGCTTTATCGGCAAAACTCAGACTGCTGCGGCTTACACGCTGGCAGCGGGAACGTATTCAATCCGCTCATCTTACCGAAAGACACGCACGAGCTTTTCTGAAAATCGAAGACAACGACATGCGTGATAACGCTATCCTGACCGTGATTGCAAAGGGGCTGAGCATACCCGAAACCGAACTTTTGGCAGAACGAAAGAACTCTTCTCAACCAGAAATTCCTGTTCAGCGTACAAAATGCCGCCCGCCCATAATCGGTGATTCAAGGCTTATTGTCAATACCGTCACAAATGCCGTTGAATCCATAAGACGTGCGGGAATTTCCGCTACAAGCGATAAAAAAGAGACCGAACGGTATATCGAATTCAGAATAGTAGTTCAAAAAGACGCTTTTGATCAGCAAATGCGTCTATCGGAGCTTGATAATTATAAATCCGTCTGATCTTTGTAAATCCAGTTATCGGTTAAGCAAAGCCGACTAATCCAAACTGATTTTAAAGGACGAATTTCCGCCTTTGCTTTGTTAAAATACTCGAGAATCCAGCTGCGAAATCGTGTTCGTACACGTTGGTTATGGTTAAAGAAAGAACCGAATCTATTTATATTTTTAACCTCCCGGATTTGTTAAATCAATTTTTAAAGTATTATTTTGAATAAAAAACCAAAAACCTCCAATGCTAAAATCAAAGGCATGGAGGTTTTTTTATGAAAGTACTTAAACATAATAATCTTAAACTTATTTATTCGGCACTGATAATGGGCTTTGTTCTGACTCTGACAATACAGGGGCTGAGTCTATCTGAAACCTGTAACAACATAAAAGACAGTGTTCTTCGTTTGCATATTGTTGCGAACTCCGATTCACAAGCCGACCAAAATCTTAAGATAAAAGTACGTGACCGGCTGCTCAAAGAAGGAAAGCTTTATCTCGGAAACGCCGAAAATGAATCCGAAGCACTGACCTTTGCCAGCAAAAATCTCCCTCTTCTTCAAAAGGCCGCACAGGAAGAAATCGAAGAAAACGGATATAACTACTGTGTTAATGTGTCACTCGGACAAGCATGGTTCAACACCCGTGAATATGACGACGTTACCCTTCCTGCGGGCGAATATGAAGCACTGAAGGTTGTCATTGGAGAGGGAAAGGGCAAAAACTGGTGGTGTGTAATGTTTCCGCCAATGTGCGTTTCGGCTGCCGAAGAAGTGGCATCGGACAGCGGTCCGCTCACCGAGCTTTTGAATGACGATGAAGAGGATCTTGTTATGAATGGCCAAAAATATCGGGTAAAATTCAAATCTGTGGAAGTTTATGAAAGCATAAAAGAAAAGGTAAAAAAGTGGTTTTAGCCGTTCCGGAATACCGTATATAAACATCTTGAAAAAAGAAAAATACAAACCCGCTACTTCGTTCCCTCACGAAGCAGCGAGTTTTGAACATATTGTTTCATGTAGGAATTAATACTGAACACTGTAAAAAACGGGACATTGTCTTTGGCGACATGTCCCGTTTTTCACAGTATTTCTCTCAATATAGAAATTTCGGTTTTATATACAACGTTACTTAAGTATGTGACGCTTTTCTTTGAAATATTTCTCGGTCTCGCTTCCAACCACTCTGCCAAGTGCAATGAGTGCGATAAGGTTCGGGAACGCCATAAGTCCGTTGAATATATCTGCGATATTCCAAACCGCTGACACGGTGAGATAAGGTCCTATAAAGACGGCAAGAATATAGATATAACGGAAAGCCTTTACAAGCGATTTATTGCCGTCTGAAAGATATTCAAGGCAGCGTTCAGAATAATAATTCCAGCCCAGAATGGTTGTGAATGCGAAGAACGCAAGGCAAAGCATAAGAATTAATGCAGAGAAATTCTGATTCCAAGGCAGACCGTGCTGCCATGCGTAAGTGGTGACCTGAACGCCTTCAAGATTTTGACCCGTAACCAATGGATTCCACGCACCAGTGATAACGATTGAAAGACCTGTCATAGTGCAAATAACGATCGTATCGATAAAAGTTCCGGTCATAGTAACAAGACCTTGACGCACAGGCTCTTTGGTTTTTGCCGCTGCAGCCGCAATAGGAGCAGAGCCGAGACCCGCTTCGTTCGAGAAAATTCCTCTTCCGATACCTTTTTGCATTGCCATTTTTATTGTGATTCCCAAAGCACCGCCCAAAGCAGCCTTCGGAGAAAACGCACTTTTAACAATGAGGACCACAGCCGCGGGAATGGCTTTTAGATTACAAAGGATAATGATAAAAGCGAATGTTACATATGTAACAGCCATAAACGGAACGACGATTTCACTTACTTTGGCAATTCTTTTAATCCCTCCGATTATGACCAATGCGGCGAGAACGGTTACAACGATACCGCTGATAACCACCGACCAGGTATATTGGTTTTCTCCGATCGAGAAAGCAATATTTTCGCTTTTAGAGTCAAAGAAGTCCTGAACTGCGGAAGTTATACCGTTTATTTGGGTAATAGTTCCGATTCCCATAATTCCCGCGAACACACCGAAAAGGGAAAAAAGCTTTGCAAGCCATCTCCATTTTGTTCCCATACCTTTTTCTATATAAAAGAACGGTCCTCCGAGGAAATGTCCGTGACCATCGTCATCCCGGTATTTAACGGCGAGAAGTCCTTCAGCGTATTTGGTCGCCATTCCGAAGAACGCGGCGATAAGCATCCACAGAAGAGCTCCCGGACCGCCGGCACAAATTGCAGTGGCAACACCGACGATGTTGCCCGTTCCGATTGTGGCGGAAAGGGCAGTACAGAGAGCCCCGAAAGAGGTGACTTCTCCAATACCGTCATCTTCGTTTTTGACCATAAATTTGAGTGCTTTTCCAAGGTGGAACACCTGAACAAATCCCGAACGGACAGTAAGATAAATTCCAACCGAAAGGATAAGGATTATAAGCATCCATCCCCACACCCAACCGTCGATTTTTTCGATTATATTTCCCAAATTTGCATTCATAGGGACTAGATTTATGAAATTCATAATCTTTTCTCCTTATAAAAATAATAAAAAAGAGCTGAGACAAAGGCTCAACTCTCAAACAAACAGGTAATGCAGTTGTCCACCGAAACGGCATACTGCATATGTCGGCTCTGTTCTTTGGCCTGAGAGATTCGGCTTTAAGCCTTGCACCTTCGGCACCCGAAAACGGGATTCTCCAGAGTTCCCTCAGGTTCCAGTTTTTATAATCAAATTCTGAAAACGTCAAAGGGACATATTAGTGAAATATATTATATCATATCATTTTTTGCTCTTCAACACAAAATACACAATTTGTTCACATTTGCGATTTTAAAAAGCAATCACAGCCAATTACAAATTTGAAATTTTTCGTTGCTTTTCAGTGTGGATGATTTCCCACTCGCTTTTTGGATTTTTTGTGCATTCCTCATCGGTTTTTTCGCGGCAAATAAGCTGTATCATAAGGTATAAAGCTAAAACTGCAATCATTTTCTCAATCGTCCTTTCTGTTTACAAGCTTATTATAGCGAAAGAAGTGTCCCAACAAAGGTATTTAGCAAATCGATCCGTGAAAACTGTCGAAAAGATTCAAAACCGCTAAATATTCTTTATATTTATATTATACCACTATATGTTGTGCTTGTCAATCTGCCTTATTACAGTATATTCAGTTTTCAAAGGCATTATGTCCGCAAATTATGACAATCTACAGAGTGAATATACTATATGTTTTTTCAAAGCTCTTTTGAAGCTGTTTTTTATAAGACAAAACGTAAGATCATAAAATATTGAGTTTTTAGGTCATTTCTTATACAAACATCCACAAGAATCACACCTTCAGGATTTTTTATGCTTATTTTACTTAAACTGTACAATCAGGTAACACTTGTTTCGAAACCGGAAAATTTGTCTGCGTTTTTTTGGGGGACTACTGATTCAAAGACAGGGATTTTCGGTCGATATTCCTATCGTATAATGATCGGAGGAACTATAGTCAATAATTCTCCGTTTTCCAAAAAACAGCATATTATGAGAGTTTCGTCTAAACATCCAGTAAAAAAATAAAAAAAGGACTTGCATTTTGTAAATCTTTATTGTATAATTTTTTTCACTGAGGACATTTAGCTCAGCTGGTAGAGCATTCGCTTGACGTGCGAAGGGTCAGCGGTTCGAGTCCGTTAATGTCCACCATTATAAAAGCCTCGTCGGAATACCGGCGGGGTTTTTTATTGTTATGACTCTCGATTTACCGGGGAAAGGTTCTTGTAAAAAGCTTTAGCTTCAATCTTCCATTGAAGCGGCCAATTATAAAAGATATTAAAAATACAACTTAATTAGATTTTGAAGGATGCTTTTAAGGATTCGCAGAATAGTATCCGTAAATGAAAGACTTTTTGAGTTCGTCTTTAGACGTTTGCCGAAATTATGCTCTTAACGGACATTTCAAGTCTTCCGCTTGGAAGGTTTTAGCTATCGTCTTAAAACTGCTGCAAATGAGCGAAAAGAATAAACACAAACTAAAAAACTTCAATCGTATTTTATTAATATCTTAAGATAGTCGTCAGCTGAAAGCGGACACAAAAATCCTCCCGCTGTGTAAATTATCTGCTTTTACTTTATAAGTTCATTTGCGGATGATCTCATGAAATCCTATAATTTCCGAAAAGTCTTTATTTTGGTTGATTTATGGGGTACAGAGTGATATAATTAAACAATACAATCAAATATAATGGTTTGGAAACGGTAAAAATTGTCCGATTTGTTTGTCGTCATACAGACATAATTACCAGTTTTATCCTATTGTTCTCAAAATCGAAAATTTTCCTTAAGCAAAGCCGACTAATCCGAACCCGATTTTAAAGGACGGATTTCCGCCTTTGCTTTTGTTAAAATACTCGAGAATCCTAAAGGATCAACTGCGTTTTGTGCCGCTTAAAGTTTTGACCTTTGTCGGGCGGCAGCCCGACTGCTGCACACAGCTAAAAATCCTCCTCTTTAAAATTCTTCAACCTAAAACGAGAGGAATTTTGAGCAATTTTGCGTGCACAGGAAGCCGCAAGGCTAATGCCTGCG
>CABUCT010000069.1 GCA_902490145.1 uncultured Oscillospiraceae bacterium | reverse complement strand
AGGTTCGACCCCTGTCACCCGCACCAAAAAGAAACGACACTTTTCGTTAGAAGATTGTCGTTTCTTTTTGCTCTTTTCACTCTTCTCTTAAATTGTCGTTTCCAGAGAAGAGACAAAAGAGAAAAGATAACAGATCGGAATTTATATGTTATGATTGCCGATTTTGTTAAGAAAACACAAAAGACACCTAACAGCGAAGTTGCACTGGCAAAAAAATATCGAACAGATTACAAACTCAGAAAGGGGAATTAGCAATGGGAAAAAATTTTAGAGAAGCGTTGAACGAGCAACTCAAAAATCCCAAATTCAAAAAAGAATGGGATGAACTTGAACCTGAATATCAAATCATCAAGGCTATGCTTGACACTCGCAACGAAAAAGCTATGACGCAAAAGCAGTTGGCTGATATTACCGGTATACCGCAGGCTGATATCAGCAGACTTGAAAACGGCAATGCCAATCCTTCACTGAAGACCCTGCAAAGACTTGCTGACGGAATGGGAATGAAGCTGAAATTGGAGTTTGTTCCGGCAAACAGATAAAATCAAAACAGGCGGCACGGTACTTACTCCGTGTCGCTTGTTTGCACAACAACAAAGCAAAAAATTACCAATCGTATATTCCGTAAGCTGACGAGAGTCGGACACAATATGTCGGGAACTTTAAGCTGCGGCGGCTTTTCACATTTTCACCGTTGCCGAAAGTGAAGACCGGCTGCCGCCGATGAAATAGACAAAAATAAAACAATCTTGAAATGAGATTGTATTGCAGAAACCAAAAATTTTGGCGACGAGCAAAAGCCGGATATCACTGTGTTTCCGTGGGGCTGGCTCTTTTTGTGCTTTTTTAAAGGTGTGAACACTTTGAAATAGTATGCGAAATGATGATCTTTTTTTATTGGGAAGAACCCTGTCTTTACTGCATAAATAATCCGCACTATTCACATTTATCTTCTTAATTCATTTTTGTAAAAATGTCTATTGCACTTAATAAAAAGCTGTTGAACATAATTGTTCAACAGCTTTTTATCTTACTTGCTTTCAAGTAATGTAAATCCAAACATTTCTTTAAAATCATTGTAACACTCTTCACAAATCCAATAGGATTTGTCCTCAGTGCAATAGCCTTCGTGCAAAAAGCCGTCAAGTTCCATAAACTTTTCAGTACAAAAGGCACAGTGGTCATGATCCCAATGCTCGGAAGGAGTTTTATATTTTTTCTTTATCAATTTAGCGTTTTTCAGATACCTTTCCTGTCCCATAATTCGCCAATCATTTTTCTCAACCATAATATATATCCTTCATTTCAAACTCTTTAATTTCATAACTGCCGTCAGGAGGAATTTTATATTCGTTTTAACGACTTTTGTTGCATTAAAAAACATGCAACAATAAAAAATGTTTACAAATTATTCGGATTTTCAAAATAAATAATTGAGTATCAACATTATAACACAGTGAAATTAGTTGTTCAATGTGCGTTTCGAAAACCCATCTTTAATTATCTTGTTTTTATATTGCAAACGATATTGTTATTTTTTAATACATGGTATGGAATGTCGTTCATAGGCTCAATCCATTTTATTTGTGTTTTTGAAATTTATATCCTTATGCTCTTGTTTATATTTTTCAATATACATTTTGCAAATATATTTCAACAGATTACTTAAACTCCTTGTTTCACGCTTTGCAATATATCTCATCTCTTCTAAATACTCACCATCAATATTAAAAGTAAAGGGTGTTTTATTTGTCGGCATAAATATTCTCCTTATAAACATCTAATGAGACTGTCAAGTCAACTTCGACTTGACGGTCCTTTTCATATTTCAATAATCTCTAATTTTTTATTTTTAGCATATTTCAGCGTTTGATATGCACCTCCGTATTCATTTCTGACATACGCAATTATGTATTGAGACTGTTCCACCATCCACCGATTTCGATGACTGATAGCAAATCTCCGTGGAACTGTCTCAAGACCGTCAGGATAAAGCGTTTCTCCCTCTTTATTGGACTAAACTCCTCTTTTTTTACCGGAACATAGGCTAGCACAACAGAATATTTGATATTGGGGTATGTAGCGGACAACTCTCGAAGTATTCCTAACGACATGTAATCAAAACTCCCGTGATTTCCCACATAAAAATTGATAAGGTAAGGAGAATCGAGCCTTTTTTCCTCAATAAGGGTTTCTATCGCTTTCCGTAGTTTTGGACGAATACTGTCAGAAACATTATGATGACCGCAAAAAGTACAATAAATATTTCTTTTATTCATAATAGGCTCCCTTTTAAAAATAGACCAGTATAACGGACAATATTTGCTCTTATATTAGCATACAATATAAGAAATTGCAACTGATACTGGTCAAAGGAGGGCACTTATGGAACAAAAAATTCGCCGTGACAGGAACTTAGGAGGTAATTTACGCCGACTTAGAGATCAAAGCGGACTATCGCAGGAAAAGCTTTGTGCCGAGTTGCAGCGTAGAGACTGTGACATTTCCCGAAGCTGCTATGCAAAATATGAAGCCGGAGAATTAAATATCCGTGCAAGCGTTATTATTGAGCTTCGCAAGATCTACAACTGTTCCTATGATGAGTTCTTTGCCGGACTTGATTAAATTTTATGTAGAATGCCACCCAAACGGGTGGCATCTTAATATTACGGTACTCCATAACCGAGTATCTCTTGGAGTTTTAATTACATGGTGTTAGGAATACTTCGAGAGTTGTCTGCTGCACACCTCAATATCAAATATATTGTATTGCCTGAATGAAAACAAATGAATAAATTTAAGTATTGAAATTTTGCAGGATATATGTTAGAATCAGTAAACAACAAAACTTTGCGGGTGTGGCGGAATTGGCAGACGCGCCAGACTTAGGATCTGGTGTCTTTCGATGTGCAGGTTCGACCCCTGTCACCCGCACCAAAAAGAAGCGACAATTTTCGGAAGAAGGTTGTTGTTTCTTTTTACTCTTTTTATTTTTCACCCTTCTCTCGAATTGTCGTTTCCAGAGAAGAGATTTGCTTGTTTCAAATTTTATATTGACAAAAATCCAAATTAATGTATACTGTAACTATAAAGGGAGTAGCTTGCATGGAAAAAATCCATGTTTACTTTGCCGTCAGTACGATCTTTTTTGATCCGGCTTTGTAATGAAATTGCGAGACTTTGCTGTTGTTTATTGGCCGCGAAGTCTCTTTTTTTATGTGTTTCAAATTTATCAAAAGGAAATCGATAAAATGAATTTTACCGAACTCATAATGTTTGCCGTAAAGCTGTTAGCCGGCACCGGGGTGTTTTTAGTCGGCGTTCATCTTCTCACTTCAAACATTGAACAGCTTGCCACAGGAAAAATAAAGAGCATTTTCAGCAAAACCGCCGATAAAAGGCTGACCAACGTTGCGATAGGCACGGCGGCCACCGCACTTATTCAAAGCTCAGGCGTTACCACCGTACTTATAGTCGGATTTGTAAATGTCGGCATAGTAAGCCTTTATCAGGCCGCGGCAATGATAATGGGAGCAAATATCGGCACGACCGTCACCGCCCAAATAGCCGCCCTCAGTGCGTTTCCCATAACTACATATGTTCAGATCCTTGTTTTTATCGGAATTATTATGAACATGATCTGCAAGAGTGAAAACTTAAAAAAAACGGGGTCGATTTTATCGGGGCTGGGTCTTATATTTATCGGACTTTCCCTTATGTCGGGCGTGATGAAAGACAACCATGACATAATACAGATTCTGTTCGAAAATGTGACGGATCCCTTTTTGCTTCTTATGATAGGGGTAATTCTTACCGCTTTGGTACAGTCAAGCTCTGCGACTACTTCGATAATCATTGCTATGTCGGTAGCGGGACTTACTATCGGCACCGGCAGAAACGAGATGCTGTATATTATTCTCGGAACAAATATAGGCTCGTGTGTTACTGCACTCATGTCGTCGCTTACAGCCGGCTCAAATGCAAAGCGGGCAAGCCTTATACACTTGTTATTCAACACCTTCGGTTCGGCTATATTTTTTATTATGCTTATGATGTGGCCTGATTTTATGGATATGACATTCAGAAAATGGTTCAGCTCAGCCGCAACACAAATAGCAATGTTTCACACTTTCTTCAATGTGGTGTGCACAGCAATTTTTCTTCCTTTCTGCGATTCGTTTGTAAAAATATCCGAGGCACTTATAAAAGACAAAAAAACCAAAAAAGCTGTTACCCATCTTGACGAGAGAATGCTTTCTTCACCGTCACTTGCAATTTCTCAGCTTGAACACGAGACAATTCATTTGGCAGACGAAGCAATGAGGGCTTTCAGAACTGCATATAAGTCTTTTGACACTATGGATATGCAGCTTATTGAGCCCGTGCAGAGAAGAATTGAAAAAACGAATGAAATGTATCACTCAATCGTAAACTATCTTATTCGGCTATCCGCGAAAAGCAAGCAGTTATTCGACGAAAAGTGCATATCGAACATTCACAGCAATGTCAGCGATATTATGAGAATTTCGGAAATAGCCGACAATTTCACAAAATACACCCGGAAATCCGTCAAAAAGAATCTTGATTTTTCTCAAAATGTTAAGAATGATATAAGAGGCATGGTTGATAAAGTGGAGAAGCTTTATTCTCTCACAAAACAGATCGTTTCCGGGCATGACGCATCTCTTTTGCCTAAAGCAGATGAGCTTGAAAATGAAATTGACGCTTTACGCAAAAGACTTATTGATGAACATGTAGAGCGTCTTAACAAAGGAGTTTGCAAACCTGAGTGCAGCGGAGTTTTTATAAATCTTGTATCGAACATTGAACGTCTTGGAGATCATCTTACATATATTGCACACACGGTAAAATAGCAGATCGTAAATTGCATCGGTCTCTGCCCGGGATTTTTGAAAAAGAAAGAAAATCAAAATTCACCTCTTCCGACACACCGCCGAGGACTATAATTATCCTCGGCGGCTTTTTTGAAAAATCATCAGATCATTCATGAAACGCCATTGCTTCATTTCTGCGTTGCTTCTCTTCGAAAAAATCTGCCGGGATTTGCTGCTCACCTCAAAACGCACTCCGACGGTTCTCTGACGACTTTTTTCAAATTATATAATCCGCCCAAATCGATCAGAAAGACAGTTTTGAGGAATTGTATAATTTTTAAACCACCTTATAATCCTTTTGACATTTGAAAAGCCCCGACACAAAGCCGGGGCTTTTTATTTTTCTGTAAAATTATGGTTAAACCGATACTTGTTTAACCATAACCAACGCATTTGAACACGCCCAAAAGGCATGTTCTGCGGGCACTTTTAAATTTATTGCTCTCGCAGGGCGTCAGCCCTGCATCGTGCTCTGAGTCCAAAATTTCACGCAATCCCTGTCTTAAGGTAGGAGAAATTTCGAGTACGGGGTTTTTGGCTGTGTGCGTTAGTCGGGCTGCCGCCCGGCAACAGTCAAAACTTTAAGAGGCACAAAACTCAGGGAAACCTAACGCATTCTCGAGTATTTTAACAATGCAGAGTTAAAAATCAAGCCGCGAAAATTGTGTTTGTACACGTCGGTTATGGTTAAGCTTAGTTTTTAGTTTAATTCTAGATTGCGAATAAATTTTGATGTTATGGACTTTTTTGGTTGATTTTTGGAAGTTTTTGTAATAAAATAAGATCATCCCATTTTGTTTGGGCCAGGTGTCTTTATGTTCTTTTGAAAACACGCAGAAATATAGGATGCCCCCGATAACATTTGATGGTTTCGGAAGAGACTTTTTCGACACATGAAATGTCGCCAATAAGCTTCCGCCGAAATCTGGTTTATAGTTTTATTCATTGGTTTTGATATATGTAATCCAATGCAACAGGAGAAATCCCCACGGTTTTTATATCGGCAAAAGAGATGTCGTGTAAGTCCCGAAGCAGCATATTACACCAATTGTGTTATGGTGTTTAATTATATTGAATTTTCTTTTAAAATACATATGAAAGGATTTTGTAATGAGAGTGGCTATTATTGGCTCGAGAGATCTTAAGGTTGATGATTTGGAAAACTACCTTCCAAATGATACAACCGAGATCGTTTCGGGCGGGGCAAGAGGCATTGACACCTCTGCAAAGGAGTATGCTTCATCTAATCAGATCAAACTAACAGAATTTTTGCCGGAATACACAAAATACGGGCGTTCGGCACCTCTGAGAAGAAACATCACGATTATTGAGAATGCAGATCTTGTTCTTGCATTTTGGGACGGTTCATCCCGCGGAACAAAATTTGTTATTGACAATTGCAGAAAAAGGGGCATCGCCATAAAGGTTTTCGTGGCCTCCGGTTCGGGCTTTGTTTCTGCAGATGTTTTCGGATTGTAGAGGACTCTTAAACTGAGGAGGCTCGAATATACAGTGACCGACATGGTTATTATCTGGTGCTTAAGCTTGAGGAGAGTCGAATACAATATGTCGGGAACTTTAAGCTGCGGCGGCTTTTTATGTTTTCACCATTGTCGGGCATCACACCGTTGTCGGGAGGCAAGCCCGACTGACCTGTCAACCGCAAAAATCCATCCACATCTTCTGCATTTTCAGTGCATAGCAGTTTAAAATGAACATATTTTTGCCCCGACAAGGCATAAAATCG
>CABUCT010000068.1 GCA_902490145.1 uncultured Oscillospiraceae bacterium | reverse complement strand
TCAAAATAATACAAGCCATAATTTCCTCGCCATATTGTTCATCGGGAACACCTATAACCTGAACATCTTTTACTTTCGGATGAGTATAAATAAATTCCTCGATTTCTTTTGGATATATATTTTCTCCACCTCGGATAATCATATCTTTAAGTCTTCCGGTAATGCGATAATTTCCTTCAGGAGTGCGGCAGGCAAGATCTCCTGTATGAAGCCATCCGTCTTTATCAATTGCTGATTCGGTGGCTTTTGGCATTTTATAATATCCTTTCATAATATTATAACCCCTTGCCACAAACTCTCCGGTCACTTCATCAGGGCAATCTTCTCCTGTTTCGGGATCAACGATTTTACACTCAATTTCGGGGAGTGCTCTTCCGACTGTTCCGACACGAACCTCAATCGGATCGTCAGTCGAACTCATTGTACATCCCGGAGAGGATTCGGTCTGACCGTAAACAATCGTGATCTCATCCATATGCATTTTTTTAATAACATCCTGCATAACCGAAATCGGACAAGGACTTCCTGCCATAATCCCCGTACGCATATAAGAAAAATCCGTTTTTTCAAAATCTTCATGCTCCAAAAGAGCAATGAACATAGTCGGTACACCATGGAACGCCGTAATTCTTTCGGAATTAATACACGCCAACGCCGGTTTCGGAGCATAATAAGGGAGCGGAAGCAAGGTAACTCCATGTGTCATACTCGCAGTCATTGCAAGCACCATACCAAAACAATGGAACATCGGCACTTGTATCATCATTCGGTCTGCAGTTGAAAGGTCCATTCTATCCCCTATACATTTGCCGTTGTTAACAACGTTATAATGAGTAAGCATAACACCTTTGGGAAAGCCTGTAGTTCCGGAAGTATACTGCATATTGCACACATCATCCTTGTCAACAGCAGCAGCCATTCGGTAGACTTCCTCGACCGGTACCGTATCCGCTCTTGCAATTGCATCTTCCCAAGTGATACAGCCTTTTTGTTTAAAACCAATCGTTATAACATTTCTTAAAAACGGAAGTCTTCTGCTGTGCAATGGTTTTCCGGGTTCTGTTTTCTCAAGCTCGGGACAAAGTTCTGAAATAATTTCTGAATAATTTGAATCTCTGAATCCATCCACCATAATAATCGTATGAGTATCAGATTGTTTAAGAAGATATTCAGCCTCGTGAATTTTATAAGCCGTATTCATCGTTACTAAAACAGCTCCGATTTTTGTCACAGCCCAAAAAGCAATATACCATTGAGGAACATTAGTAGCCCAAACCGCAACATGATGTCCGGCCCTTACTCCAAGAGAAATAAGTGAACGGGCAAAAGTATCAACATCCTTACGGAATTCATAATAAGTTCTTGTATAATCAAGTGTAGTATATTTAAATGCCAGACGGTCCGGAAACTCTTCAACCATACGATCCAGCACCTGAGAAAATGTACAGTCAATAAGAAGGTCCTTTTTCCATACATATTTTCCGGTATGTTTATTATTGTAGTAAAGGGAATTTCCGGACTTTGATGTGTCGCTGAACTGACTCATAAAATTTTCAAACTGAGATAAAATAATTTCCATATCATCAAGCTCTTCAAACCATTCAGGATCCCACTCAAGCGAAATAAATCCATCATAGTTAACCGACCGAAGTGCCGACATCATTTCACCTATTGGCAGTTCTCCTTCCCCCATTAAACAAAACTGTGTTCCGTTAGCAGTTCGGATAGCATCTTTTACATGAATATGTTTTATATAAGCACCGAGATTTTCAATTGTTCTTTCGGGAGACTCATTTGCTGTGAAATACGGAGAATACATATCCCAAAGTGCTGCCAGATTATCACATGCAAAGCGTTCCAACATGTCCCGAAGTTTTGCGGTATCACAAAACAGCCCGCTTGTTTCAAATAAAAGAGTAACACCGGCCTCTTCAGCTGCCGGAAGGACTTCTTTCAAAAAAGTCTCAACAGATTCTAAGTCTTCTTCATTATGTTTTGCAGCATGAATTCTTATATTAGGAATACGAAGATTCCTTGCTATGCGTATACATTCATTAATCTCTGATATGGATTCATTGTATTTATTGGTGTCCGCCGGGTCGCAAATGCTGTCAACACATGGAATCCTTAGTTTCATTTCATAAAGTTTACGGAGAGTCGCTGCTGTTGCATAATCATGAAATGCACTTTCTTTATCCGTAAACAAACGATTGCGGACATTATGCAGTTCAATTCCCGAAAAACGCAGTTCTTTTGCTATTTTGCAAAAATCATCAAAAGAACTGTTGTGCCAACCTTTTGTAGAAAAAGAAAGTTTCATATTAATCCTCCCCGTAAACAATTTTATTGACTGCATTAATATAAGCCCGAATGGATGATCCTATAATATCAGTTGAAACACCATTACCTGAGAACAGTTTACCGTTATGACGAAGTCTTACTAGTGCTGATCCAACTGCTTCTCTGCCCTGTGTAACAGACTGAATCTGGAAATCATCAAGTTCAAAATGATGACCGATTATTTGTTCCAATGATCTGAACGCCGCATCTACCGGACCGTCTCCTACACAAATTCCGGATAACTCCTCTCCGTTCTTTTCAAGCTTAATATGAGCCGACGCAGAAATAATATTTCCGTTGTTTACAACATAACTTATAAGCTTATATGTTGGTGGAACTTGTAAAGCTACACTTGCGATGATTGCCTCCAGCTCCTTTAAACTCATCGTTTTACGAATCGAGACACGCTTAAATTCATCATAAACCTTTGCATAATCTTCTTCTGATAAATCATATCCAAGATTTTTTACCGCTTCAGTTATTGTTTCTATAGTATCATTAGCATCTAATGGTATATTTTCTGAATCTGCATGATTAATTTCAATCAAGTTGTCCGAAAAACTAATATTTTGCATTTTACCGCCAATCCACTCAATTTGCTTAACAATTCTTTGAAGTTGATTATAGTTCAGCTTTGCAGATACGCCGATCCGATCCCCACAATTATTAATTATATTAGCGAGAACATTAATACGCGGCAATTCATCTGTTCCGACACAGCATTTTATTTCATTAGCACCCGCTTTGATTGCCATTAAGGCAGAGGCAGTTGCCATTCCATTAGTATTTTTGCAAAGAACGCCAAGATTTACATTATTTAATGAAGGAATATGTTCTTTGACCGAACTTATGAACTCTGAAAATTCATCCGGCAGCATAGCACCTTCATCATCACAAAGAGTTACAGTCTTGATGCCGGCATCAAGAGCCTCGTTTACAATACTCTTTAAAAAATTCATATCTGCACGTGTAGCATCCTCTGCATAAAGCTCTACATCCTCACAGTTTTTTACTGCACATGCAAAAAGTTCTTTAGAAAGTGCAAGAATTTTATCCGCTTTTTTATGACAAACATACTCCATTTTAACAGGCGAAACCGGAATATTAATCTTCAGTCTTGCCTTCTTTGCAGCAGAAATCGATGCAGCCGCAGTTTCAACTCCATGAATATCCATGCCTGTACACACACATATTGTGCTGTTCTTCACAAAAGCCGAAATAGTACGTATCAACAAAGAGTCGGTGGTAACATTTACTATTTCCGGTAAATCAATAACATCCACATTCAGATTGTCGAGCTGCCGTGCAATTTCGATTTTTTCCTTAAAAGATAGGGACTCCGCACCTTTGGCAAGAGTCATGTCAATTATCTTAACAGATTTCATTTTTATCACACACCTTTACTTTATCGCATGATTCTGACATGATAATAAAAAATCCCTGAAGCCAATATTAGCTTCAGGGACGAATTACATAATCCGCAGTACCACCCTGGTTACTGTTCTAAATAACACAACAGTGTTCCTCTAGACTCTAACAAGCCTTTTGTCATGATAACGGGACATTCCGTAGTTTCCTACTATAATTTCAGAAACTCTGCTCCAGAATGAGACTTCGCCTAACTTATCATACCGACTCTCAGCATTTTCGGCTCTCTGTTATGCATCAGATAGACAAATAATTCCTTCAACGCATTTAAATATGTCCTTATAAGTATATCAAATATCAAAAGTTTTGTCAATACAAATTTCAGATATAACAATAGATTTATACAATATTTATCCAATAGAATAAGTCCATCCGTAAGGATCTTCAAGCGTTCCCCATTGGATACCGGTAAGCTTATCATACAAATGTTGAGTAACTTCACCGATCTCGCCATTATTTATGATATATTTATTACCTTTATAGAAAAGCTCGCCGATCGGAGAAACAACTGCGGCAGTACCGCATCCCCATGCTTCTTCTAATTTTCCGGACTCAAGTGCCTCCTGCAGCTCATCAACACTGATCAGTCTTTCATTTACAGTATACCCTTCATCAGATAAGAGTTCAATACAAGACTTTCTTGTGATACCCGGCAAAATTGAACCAACAAGTTTAGGAGTCACAATCTCACCGTTGATTTTGAACATAACATTCATGGCTCCGACTTCTTCAATATATTTACGTTCAACACCATCAAGCCATAAAACCTGTGAATATCCCTGCTGCTCTGCCCTTTCACCTGCACGGTTGCTGGCTGCATAGTTACCGCCGCACTTTGCTTCTCCGGTTCCACCTCTGACCGCACGAACGTCCTCGGATTCGATCATAATTTTAACGGGATTTATTCCCTCTTTATAATAGCTTCCGACAGGAGAAGTAATGATCATAAAAGTAGCGTTCTTAACAGAATGAACACCGAGACTCTCATCATTTCCAAACATAAACGGACGAATATAAAGTGATGTTCCGGGAGCAGAAGGAACCCAATCTTTTTCGAATTCAACAAACTTTGTCAAAATTTCTAAAGCATCCTCTTCGGGGATTTGAGGAAGACACATACGCTCAGCAGAGCGGTTCATTCTGCGTATATTTTCAATAGGGCGGAACATCTGAACACTTCCGTCAGCCTTGCGATACGCTTTAAGTCCTTCAAAAATTTCAGCACCGTAATGAAGCACAGTAGACGCAGGATGAATCGAAATTTTACCAAAGGGAACAATTCGTGCATCATGCCATCCTTCTTCTGTTGAGTAATCCATTATAAACATGTGATCAGTAAAGATTTTACCGAATCCAAGTGTACTACTGTCCGGTTTTTCTGCCGGAGAAGTATTCTTTTCAATTGAGATATTCATTATAAGTCCATCCTTTCTTAATAATCCCTGCCGATTTTCATAGCATTAAGATTTACATCCAACATATCGCTATGTTTTGCAGAAACAACCTTTTTCAAAGCATTATTAACAACTTCCTCATTATTAAAACCATTAGTTTCTGCGAGCACTTTTCCCATAATAATCATATTGGCAAGTTTTGATATTTTATTGTCATCCGCCAATTTAGTCGCCGGAACATAAAACACCTTTACATCCGTGCGTTTTACCTTACGCTCAATTAATGTGGAATCAACAAAAATCATTCCACCGGGTACTACACTGTCCTCATATTTGTCAAGTGACGGTAAATTCATAGCAATTAATACATCCGGTTTTGAAACAATGGGTGAACCAACCGGTGAGTCACTTATAATAACACTGCAGCTTGCTGTTCCTCCACGCATTTCAGGTCCGTAAGACGGAAGCCAGCTTACATTTGAACCGTCTGTGAGTCCCTTATAAGCAAGAACCTTTCCGGCAAATAGGATTCCCTGACCGCCAAATCCAGCAATCAAATACTGTGTTGTACTCATAAAATCCCCTCCTTACTCTGCCGACCTATCCTTATATACCCCAAGGGGATAATAAGGGATCATTTTTTCTTCAACCCATTCGAGAGCCTTTTCCGGAGTCATCCCCCAGTTGGTCGGACAACTGGAAATAACCTCAATCAGCGAAAATCCTTTGTTATTCACCTGATTTTCAAAGGCCTTTTTAATAGCTTTCTTTGCATTTTTAACATTTTTAACATTGTTAACAGCAACACGCTCAAGATATTCCGGTCCGTCAAGCTGAGAAAGCATTTCACATACTTTAATAGGAAATCCGCAAGCTTTTACATCGCGTCCGTATGGAGAAGTCTGCGTAACCTGTCCGGGCAGTGAAGTCGGTGCCATCTGTCCGCCTGTCATTCCGTAAATTGCATTATTAATAAATATAATAGTTATATTCTCATTTCTTGCAGCTGAGTGCACAGTTTCAGCCATACCGATAGATGCCAAATCACCGTCACCCTGATATGTAAATACAATATTTTCAGGATCCGAGCGTTTAACGCCGGTGGCGACTGCCGGAGCACGTCCGTGAGCTGCCTCAATCATGTCACAGTTAAAATAGTCATATGCCATAACAGAGCATCCAACCGGTGCGATACCAATTGTTCTGCCCTCTATTCCAAGCTCGTCAATTACTTCTGCTACCAAACGATGTACAATACCATGTGTACATCCCGGACAATAATGCATAGGCACATCGGCAAGTGCCTTAGGTTTATCAAATACCACCATTATCTGTCACCTCCGTTATTTGCTTCTTTGATTGCTTCAAGAACCTGTTCAGGAGAAGGAATCATTCCGCCTGTACGGTTGCAAAGTGTAACAGGCACCTTACATCCAGTGGAAAGTTTGACATCTTCGATCATCTGTCCCATAGAAAGCTCCACTGAAATAAAGGATTTTACATGCTGTGCTGC
>CABUCT010000067.1 GCA_902490145.1 uncultured Oscillospiraceae bacterium | reverse complement strand
CGGATTTGTGGCTGCCGGAAGCGTAGTCACCAAAGACGTTAAAATGCAAACAGTAGTAAAAGGTAATCCTGCTCGTTTTGCTAAAGAAGTTGAAAAAGATCAGCTTCTTAAAAATCAATAAACAAAAAAATGCCGACGAGCGGTCTTAGAGAAATTCGAGAACGGTTTTTCGTCGGTTTTGCATTAGAAATAAAGCTTGGGTTAAAATCAAGGCGGGTTTATATTTATTTGATTTTAATCTTTGCATGTAATAAAAACAAGGGAAGAGATATTATGAAACTTCGCTATGCACTGATCGGCTGCGGAAGAATTTCGGTAAATCACATTGCGGCAGCTATGAATAATTCGGAAAATCTTGAAATAGTTGCGGTTTGTGATCCTATAGAAGCCAATATGGAAAGGGTTATAGATCCGGTTCCTTACAAGAGCAGCATTAAAAGATACACCGATTATCGTGTTATGCTCAAAGAATTGTCACCTGATTTATGTGCAATTGCAACAGAGAGCGGGTATCATGCCGAAATTGCACTCGACTGTATTGATGCAGGATGCAATCTTATTGTTGAAAAGCCGATTGCACTTTCCCTTAAAGATGCGGATAAGATGATAGCAGCCGCAAAAGAAAAAGGTGTAAAGCTCTGTGCCTGTCACCAAAACCGATTTAATAAATCAGTAAAGAAGATAAGGGAAGCACTTGAAGAAGGTCGTTTCGGTCGGTTACTTCACGGAGCTGCACATATTCGCTGGGCAAGAAACAAAAACTATTACTCACAAGCTCCTTGGAGAGGAACCTGGGCTCAGGACGGCGGAGCACTTATGAATCAATGTATCCATAATATTGATCTTCTTCGTTGGATGATGGGTGATGAGATTGAGGAAGTCTCAGCATATACTGACCGCCTTGTTCATGATTACATTGAAGCTGAGGATTTGGGGCTTGCAGTTGTTAAGTTTAAGAATGGTTCTTATGGACTCATTGAAGGAACTACTAATATATATCCCGAGAATTTGGAAGAGACGCTTTATATTTTTGGTGAAAAAGGGACGGTAAAGGCAGGAGGAAAGTCTGTTAACCTTATTGAAGAGTGGAAATTTGCCGATGATAAGGATGATTCTGAAAGTGTCAAGGCACAGTTTGGAGAAAATCCGCCCAATATTTACGGATTTGGTCATACTCCGCTTTACGAAGATGTTATCGACTCAATTCTAAATGACAGAGAACCATTTGTAAATGGTGAAGCGGGCAGAAGAGCTTTAGAAACCGTTCTTGCAATATATAAATCTGCGGCTGATGGAAGAAGTGTGAAATTACCTCTTGAAAACGTATCAACTGTTGATTTTTCAGGGAGATTTGACAAATAACAATGAACATTCTCTATATTGATCATTATGCCGGATCTGATCGATACGGTATGGAGTTTAGACCTTTTTATATGGCTCGCGAATGGGTGAAGAAGGGATCAGATGTTACTATTATTGCAGCTGATTATTCTCACTTACGACGTGAAAATCCAATAATCAAAAATGATTTTTCTGAAGAATATGACAGCGGTGTAAGATTTTGTTTTGTTCGCTCGGTAAGATACCGTTCAAACGGTCTAAAGCGTGCATGCAGTATGATTTCATTTGTAAATAAGTTAAAGCAAAATGCTGATTACATCGCCAAAAAATACAATCCCGATGTAGTAATAAATTCATCCACATATCCGATGGATGTCTATCCGGCTCATAAGATCGCAAAAATTGCCGGAGCAAAGCTTTTTTATGAAATCCATGATTTATGGCCCATGTCTCTCGTTGCAATGTCAAGACTTACCGATAAAAATCCGCTTATAAAATATGTTCAGAAAGCAGAGAATTATTGTTATAAAAATTGTGACGGAGTTGTTTCGATTTTGCCGGACGCGGACCGTCACATAAAAGAACTCGGATTTAATAATGTAAATTTCAATTATGTCCCGAACGGGGTAGTAATCGGGGAATCAGAGTATGCATCGCTGAATTCAAAACATAAAAAAGTGTTAGACGATTTACACAAAGACAATAAATTTGTGGTCATGTATGCCGGGGGACACGCACGTTCAAATGCACTTGATTGTTTTGTTGAATGCGGAAAGCTGGTTTCAAAGGACACAGCTCTTGTGCTTGTCGGAAACGGCTCGGAAAAACAAAAGCTGCAAAGTTTTTGCGAGAAACAGAATATTTCAAATGTTGTGTTTCTTGACGCTGTTCCGAAAAATGAAATGCAGTCATTGCTTAAAGAGGCCGATTGCCTGTATATTGGGGCAAAGAAATCTCCGTTGTACAGCTATGGTGTTGGAATGAATAAAATGTTTGATTATATGCTTTCGGCAAGACCGGTGATAAACGGAGTTGAAGCTCCTGATACTCCGTTGGAGCTTGCAGGATGTGGGATATCGGTTCCTGCTCAAAATCCCTCCGAAATTGCTTTGGCAATAGAAAAGATAAAGAATATAAGCCCGTCTGATCGGGAAATCATGGGGAAAAAAGGTCAGGAATATGTATTGGCAAACCATCGTTATGAAGTGCTTGCCGAGAAATTTATTAATATCATCAGTAAGGGTGAGAACATATGATAGGCAGCTTTGATAAGCTTCCGCCGGAGATGCAGATTGAAGAAATAAGACCTTATTTCGAAAGTCTTAATCATAAAAGGTTTCAACTTTTTATAAAACGTTTTTTTGATATTCTTATTGCGTTTATTGTACTTTTAATTTTGTCTCCTATTATGTTGATTTCAGCGATTTTTGTTGCCGCAACCTCAAAAGGACCAATTTTTTATCTTCAGAAAAGGATTGGAAGATATGGCAAACCGTTTTCCATTATTAAATTTCGTACTATGGTACAAAATGCTGATAAAATAGGTGCTCAGGTAACAGTGGGTGAAAACGATCCGAGAATTACAAAAGTAGGTCATTTTCTTCGGGTGACCAGAATTGACGAATTTCCTCAGATGATAAATATCTTAAAGGGTGATATGAGTCTTGTGGGAACACGTCCGGAGGTTCCGAAGTATGTAGAAAAATATTCGCCCGAGATGATGGCAACATTGCTTTTGCCGCCGGGTGCAAGTGGTGAGGCCAGCCTTAAATATCGCTATGAAAATGAAATGCTGAAGGATAAAGAAGATCCGGAGCAGTATTATATAGAAACTATTTTAGTAGATAAAATGGCGGTTAATCTTGAATACACACGTAATTTTTCAATACTGCGTGATATAAGTATTTTGATCAGAACGGTTTGGTGTGTTATAAAAAAATAGGGAGCTGAAAAAATGCAGTTCATAGATTTAGGAGCTCAATACAGGCGTATAAAAGAAAAACTGGATAAGGGAGTAATCTCCGCGATTGAAAGCGGAAAATACATAATGGGACCTCCTGTTAAAGAGCTTGAAGAACGTCTTGCAAAGTATGTTGGAAGAAAGTTTTGTATTTCATGCTCGAACGGAACCGATGCACTTATGATGCCGCTTATGGCTTACGGTATCGGAAAGGGAGACGCGGTATTTGTCCCGGACTTCACATTCTTTGCTTCTGCAGAGGTTGTGGCCGGAGTGGGAGCAACTCCGATTTTTACTGAGGTGAATCCGGAAACATTTAACATGGATGCTCAGAGTCTTGAAAGAGCTATTGAAAAAGTAAAATCAGAAGGTAAACTTTGTCCAAAAATGATTATTGCGGTTGATTTGTTCGGTCAACCTGCTGATTTTGAAAAAATATGTGCCGTTGCCAAAAAGCATGGACTTTTAGTAATGGAGGACGGTGCACAGGGTTTTGGCGGTTCATTTAAAGGCAAAAAAGCTTGTTCATTCGGTGATGTTTCTACCACTTCGTTTTTCCCGGCAAAGCCGCTGGGATGTTATGGAGACGGCGGGGCGATTTTTACCGATGATGAAGAGCTTGCGATTACGCTGCGTTCAATCAGAGTTCACGGGAGCAATCCTAAAGACAAGTATGATAATGTAAGACTGGGACTTAATGCACGCTTGGATACAGTTCAGGCGGCTGTGCTTCATTGCAAGCTTGATATTTTTGACAGTGAGCTTGTAACAAGAAATGATGTGGCAAAAAAATATGATGAAAGGCTTTCAAAAATAGTCAGTGTTCCAAAGGTCCCCGATAAGGTCACCTCATCATGGGCACAGTACACTCTTAAGCTTAAAAGCAAAGAACAGCGAGAAAAAGTTATGGCTGAACTTAAAGAAAATGAGATACCGTCAATGATTTATTATCCCTGTCCTATGCATCTGCAGACAGCATTTAAATATTTAGGCGGACGAAAGGGAGACTTTGAGATAAGCGAAAAATTATGTGATACGGTCATGTCTATTCCAATGCATCCTTATCTTACCGATGAACAAATAAATGAAGTTTGTTCGGTGCTACAAAAAGTTTTATAACTGTTTTATCAAATTTCTTAAGATAATTTTGTCATTTTTTACAGCGAGGAGATTTGTATGGCAGGAAGTAAATATCAAAAGCAAAAATTACTTTTACTTGCAAAAATTCTTGAGAAAAAAACCGACGAAGATCATCCTATGACCGCCGACGAATTGGTCGGCGAATTACAAAAGGAAGGTATTGTCTGTGAAAGAAAGTCTGTTTATGGAGATATAAATGCTCTTAAAGATGCCGGTTATGATATTTTGAAAACCCGTTCATGCAAAAGTGGTTTTTATCTTGTATCTCGTGACTGGGAGCCCGCTGAGATCCGTTTGCTTACAGATGCGGTGCTTGCAGCCAATTTTATAACAAGAAAAAAGAGTAAAGAAATGGCCGAAAAACTTAGAAATATGCTCAGCATTTATCAGGCGGAGGAAATTGACCGGCAGGTATATATTGATAACCGTCGAAAAGAAAAAAATGAAGAGATATATTACAGTACTGATATGATTCAAACCGCTATTTCAAAAAAACAAAAGATAAAGTTTAAATATATCCGCCGCCGTATAAACGAAAAGGGAGAAATGGATAGCAACACCAAAGATTTTGTTATCAGTCCTTATGCACTTTTATGGCTTGACGACCGTTATTATCTTATTGGGAATAATGAAAAATATGAAAATCTTATGCATCTAAGAGTGGACAGAATGAAGTCAGTGCAAATTATAAACGAGCGGGTTCGTCCGTTTGAGGAAGTTTCTGATTATAAAAATTTCTTTGATGCAGCCGATTATGCGAGCAAACTTTCAAATGCTTTCGGAGGAGAAGTTGAACCCATAGAAATTACATGCAAAAATGAAATGCTTGAAGCAGTTCTTGATCGTTTTGGAGAGGAAATAAGTATTCGAGAACAGAATGAAACCTGTTTTACATTTAAGACTACCGCTGCCATCAGCGATGGGTTGGTTGCGGATATTATAAAGTTCGGAAGTTCTATAGAGGTAAAAAAGCCTAAACATCTCCGTCAAATGGTGGCAAAGGCGGTAAGCGATCTTTGGAAAATATATAAAATAGACATGGTGAATATTAAATGAGATTAAACTACAGCACTACACGAAAGTCAGCTTATATTGGATATATAAGTCAGGCAATTATAAACAATTTAGCACCACTGCTTTTTGTGACTTTTCAAACAAAGTTCGGAGTATCACTCGAACAAATAAGCTTGCTTGTAACAGTGAATTTTGTTATACAGATATTTGTTGATCTTATGTCCATCCCGATAATAAATTTTTTGGGTTATCGCAAAACTATTCTTTTTTCTCAGTTTTTCTGTATTTGCGGGCTTGTAGGCATGAGTACCCTTCCGTTTATTATGAAAAACGGATTTGCGGCACTTTTACTTGCTGTGTCATTAGGTGCAGTTGGAAGCGGCATATCAGAAGTTATTATAAGCCCCTTGCTTGAGGCATTACCATCAGATAACAAGTCGGCTTCCATGAGCCTACTTCATTCTTTTTACTCTTGGGGTCAAGTTTTAGTAGTACTGGGATCGACTGTATATTTCATGACCTTCGGAGTAGAAAACTGGCGTTATCTTCCACTGATTTGGACAATAGTTCCAATGGTCTGTTTTGTCATGTTTACAAAAGTCCCTATATGCCATCTTACCGAAGAGGGAGAGGCAATGCCGATAAAGCATTTGTTTTCCTCTTTTGCATTTTGGATAATGATTGTACTGATGATCTCTGCCGGTGCTGCTGAACAGTCTATGGCACAGTGGGCGTCTTTGTTTGCAGAAACGGGACTTGGAGTATCAAAAACTTTAGGAGACTTGCTTGGACCCTGTGTTTTTGCTGCACTTATGGGTATCAGTCGTTTGTATTACGGTTGCAGGGGAGATAGAATAAATCTGAAAAAAGCACTGGCTTTAAGCTCGGTGCTGTGTATTTTAAGCTACGTGGTAGCAAGTGTATCACGAAATCCGATAATTGCATTATTGGGATGTGGATTTTGCGGCTTTTCAGTGGGTCTTATGTGGCCGGGAATATACAGTATCGCTGCACATAAATATAAAAAAGGTGGAACATCGATGTTCGCTTTACTGGCCTTTGGCGGAGATATAGGATGCTCAGCCGGACCGGCACTTGTGGCGTTTGTATCAAGTAATGTAAAGAGTGATAACGGTATATTATCTAAAATTTTCAGTGGCTCGGCTGAAGAAATAGCATTGAAGGCAGGTATCGGAAGTGCAGTTGTTTTTCCGATTTTAATGCTTTTGGGGATAATTATGCTTTGTGTTAATAAAAGGTCTAAGACAAAGCATAATTAAATGAACGACAAATATACGAAAA
>CABUCT010000066.1 GCA_902490145.1 uncultured Oscillospiraceae bacterium | reverse complement strand
CAAAATCAGAACCGGAAATTGAGAAAAACGGAACTCCGGCTTCACCGGCAACTGCACGTGCAAGCAAGGTTTTACCGGTTCCGGGAGGACCCACAAGCAAAACACCCTTAGGGATACGAGCACCGAGATCGTTGAACTTTTTGGGATCTTTAAGATATTCCACAAGCTCGGTCATTTCTTCTTTTTCTTCCTCGGCACCGGCAACATCGGCAAAGGTTGTTTTGCGATGATCGTCTGCGGATTTCTTTATCTTTGCCTTTCCAAAGCCCATGGCCTTGTCATTTCCCATTCCGGCAGACATTTTTTTCATCATGAAAAACCACAAAATACCGATACCCACAAATAGTATAATAGTCGGCAAAAGGCTTACGATCCATGAACCTTTATTAACGGTGTAGTCATATGTGATTGTTTGGGCACTTCCATCCTCACCGTCGTTCATCGAAGCCTTTATATTATTTTCTTTCAAAAATTCGCCGATATCCTCATAAAATACGCTGACATCCGGCACTTCATATACCTTTTTATCGGACGAAGCAGTTTTTCCGTTTTCAAAATATTCAAGCTTTCCGGAAGAAAGATTAAGAGAAAATGAAGTTATTTCTCCATTATATATCTTCTCCACGATTTGGGAATATTTCGGGGATTCGTTTTGTTTTACCTGCCCAAGTGCCATGGCTACCCCTACAACAAGAACAATTGAAACTACAACGACCAAAATAGAGTTTCTGACATTTTTATTCATGTGTTTCCTCCGGTTATTTTTCGTAGACCGAGGGCTTAAGCACCCCGATATACGGAAGATTTCGATAAATTTCATTATAATCAAGGCCATATCCTACGATAAATTCATCGGGAACTTCGGCTCCTGAATAATCGGCAAAAACCTTTACCTGACGGCGTGACGGTTTGTCAAAAAGTGTGCATATCTTAATGCTTGCCGGTTTTCTTGCCGACAAAATATCCAATATGTATGAAAGGGTCATTCCGGAATCAAGAATATCCTCTACTATAAGGAGATCTTTTCCCTCGATATTTCGGTCAAGATCCTTCACTATTTTAACCACTCCGGAGGTTTTTACACCCGAACCATAACTTGAAACCGCCATAAAATCAATTTCGCATGGAATGGTAATAGCTCTCATAAGATCGGCCATAAATACTACTGAGCCTTTAAGAATACTTACCAAAATAGGTTCTTTTCCCTTATAATCTTCACTTATTCTTTTTCCAAGTCCGCTGACTATTTCAGAAAGCTTCTGCTCGGAAATAAGAACCTTTTCAATATCATCAAGCATTATTGTTCTTCCTCTCAATTTTTATGCTCAAAATTTTTTTGGTTTGATCGGTCACCCGACACCGGCTGTCTGAATCGGCATTTTCGGCAAACACAACTCCGTTTTCATCACACAGCACGATCATTTTTGTTCGTTCGTCAGCATTTAATCCTTGCTCGGTCCATAATTTTTTTAAAGTTTTGGAGCATCTTCGTTTTGCAAGAGATATCTTATCTCCGCTTAAACGATTCCTCACCATAAGAGTTTTACCTATTTTATCACAATCAAGCACATTATATGATAACAGATTGTTAATTTTTTTGCAATCTTTTATTTTGGAAATATCCCAAACCTTTAAATAAATTTTGCCAAAAGGCAAGATAAATTGTTTTTCACCATCGGAGATGTTAAATTCAAAGCAAAAACTAAACTTATTATTTTGAGGTTTGGCCTGAGTTATCTGTAAAATTCCGTTTTTTAAAACTGCCGCTTTGTTTTTTGGTAAATTTGTCTTGCCATCGTTTTTATCAAGGAGATTACAAACCGCTTCAACATGACGGTATTCGGGGGGCGATTCTGTTCTTATAATCTCGGCCACCGCACGATATTTTATGCTGTCATGAAGGCTTTTTAACACTTCTTGAGAGTATTTTTCCTCAGACAAAGCAGCCTCTTTTATTGCAATCTCGGTCTGAGTCTCTAAAAAATTTTCGTCCCGGCGGTTTTGAGCAATCATCCGTGAAACTGCCGAATAAAGTGATGGGTTGAGATTGTTTAACCTCGGTATAATATTATGGCGTATAAAATTCCGACGGTATTCATCATCAATATTTGTACTGTCGGTCATAAAAGACAATCCCTCATTTTTGCAGAACTCCTCAACATCCTCACGGGTACAGTTTGAGAGCGGCCGGATAATGTTGTTCCTGATAGGAGGAATTCCGCAAAGACCTTTAAGTCCACTTCCTCTGGAAAGATTGAATACAATTGTTTCAAGTGAATCGTTTAAAGTATGTGCAGTGGCAATTTTGCCGCCCTGTGCCTTCTCTGAAAGAAATTCATATCTTATTCTTCTTCCACACTCTTCCTCACTTTCACCGGTTTTTTTTGATTCAAAAGGTACATTTGCATGACAAATATAAAGCGGAACACCGTAATCCATGCAAAGTTCTTTCACGAAGTTTTCATCGCGAAGAGCCTCATCCCCGCGAATTCCATGGTTAATATGTGCAGCCGCAAGAGTGAGCGAATATTCATCTTTTAAAATGCAAAGCAGGCGGAGCAGTGAAACCGAATCAGCTCCGCCCGATACAGCCGCCAGCACAAAATCACCGTCTGACAGCATTTTTTGAGTTTTAATTGTGTCTCGAACTTTATCAATCATATCAATAGTCAAATTCTTCATCAATCGTAATAAACTTTGCAAAACGACCGTCCCAACGCATTTTGACCGTTCCAGTAGGACCGTGGCGGTTTTTAGCAACAATTACTTGTGCTTCATCGGGATCTCCCTCGGTTTCGCTGTCTTCACCGGTTTCGCTGTAATAACCCGGACGGTGAAGCATAAGAACGATATCGGCATCCTGTTCGATAGCTCCGGATTCACGAAGATCCGAAAGCTGAGGAACATGAGAGCTTCCTCTTCCTGCTCCCGCACGAGAAAGCTGAGAACATATAATAACCGGAATAGAAAGTTCCTTTGCCATTATTTTAAGTGCTCTTGTCATTTCACTTACCTGTTGTGCACGGTTTTCGGTTTTGCCCACCGGCTGAAGCAGCTGCAAATAGTCGATAAATACCACATCAGGCTTGTTTCGGCGAAGCTTGGATTTAATTTGCTGAACGGTGATCGCAGAGGTTTCATCCACATATATTTTTGCCGAATAAAGTGATGCCGTAGCGGTAGTTATTCTGTCCCATTCATCGGCATTAAGCCCTCCGTAACGAAGTCGGGAAATATCAATTCCTGTATCGAGAGACAAAAGACGCTGTGCCAACTGATCGCGTGACATCTCAAGTGAGAAAAAAGCCACCTTTCGCCCTGTATCGGTCGCTACATTTCGGGCAACGTTTAGTATAAAGCTTGTTTTTCCCATACCAGGGCGTGCCCCCACGACAACAAGGTCGGACTTGTTAAGTCCTCCGATAACTTTATCAAGTCCCGAAAAACCTGTCGGTATTCCACGCATTTCCTTGCGGGTTTCGGGGTTATCAAGCATGTTAAGTCTTTCAAGAGTCTCGGTTGCAAGGATATCCTTGATGATCACAAGCCCTGTTGAGTCCTTGCCCTTTCGTATATCATAAAGCTTTTGCTCAGCGGCGTCCAATTGCAAAGACGCTTCGTCCGTTCCCTCTTGAGCCGAGGAAACAATCTCACGTCCCGCCTTTATAAGAGAACGGATAAGATATTTTTCAAGAACTGCCTGTGCATAAAATTTTACATTTGCAATAGACGGCACAAGCTGTGCAAGCTGTGCCAAATACTCCTTACCACCGGCCTTTTCATAATCCCCGTTTGACCGAAGCTCTTCTAAAATGGTGACCACGTCAATCGGCTTGTTTAACTGTGACATTCCGAAAATTGCACCGAAAATTGCCTGATGCTGGGGAAGGTAAAAATGTTCAGGATTCAATTGTGATACAGTTTCATCGTTAATACAGTTTGGATCAAGCAAAATTGCTCCGAGTACCGATTGTTCAGAGTCGAGACTGTACGGCATATTAAAATCTTCAAAATAATTATTTGAATCGGGCATAATAATCCCCTTCATATCATTTTAAAAAAGTATATCACATTAGGCTTTAACGGTCAAGAGCGGTAAATAAAGTCTATTTTGAATAATACGATAAAGCAGTTGATGCAAGTGCATCCGTTTTTCTTTAAGCAGTAGTTTATTTTTACCTTTGCTGTTTCGGTACCCTATTTTCAGTGTTGACTTATCCGGGTGATTTTCCTAGATGGAAATCCCCGAATGCACATTAAACAATGTTTTAATTCATAAGCAAAAAAGCCGCAAGGCATTATGCCTGCGGCTTTATAAAAACAATGATAAACGGTAAATAATCCCACTTTGTATTTGCTGTTTTATTCAATTACACGTACGCGGATAACGCCGTCGATTTTGTCAATTTCGTCCACAATAGAGTTGTCAACAGTATCGCTATCAAGATCGATGAGGGTATATGCATGATCCTTTTTGGATTTATTAAGCATATTTTCAATGTTGACATTTTTGCCCGAAACGATAGCCGAAAGCTGACTTATAATATTGGGAATGTTTTTATGAACAACGCAAATTCTTGCTCCGCCTGTTCTTGGACAGGAAACGGCCGGCATATTAACCGAGTTTACGATATTTCCGTTTTCAAGGAAGTCAATAATCTCGCTTGCAGCCATAGAAGCACAGTTGTCCTCTGCCTCAGGAGTGGAAGCACCGAGATGCGGCAGAGCAATAACTCCGTCAACACCGAGAAGCTCATCACTTGTAAAATCAGTGACATAAGCTGCAACTTTTCCGGTTCCCAGAGCGGCAATAATGTCGGTCGTGTTAACAAGCTCTCCTCTGGCAAAATTGAGAATTCTGACTCCGTCTTTCATTCCCTCAATGGTTTTTGAATTAATCATATATTTTGTTTCGTCGGTAAGAGGCACATGGACGGTGATATAATCGCATTTTGCAAAAATCTCATCAAGATTTTTGGAGTGTTTGATCGAGCGGGAAAGATGCCATGCCGCATCGACCGAAAGATACGGATCATAGCCATAAACTTCCATCCCAAGTGATTTTGCGGCATTTGCCACACCAACACCAATCGCACCAAGCCCGATAACACCAAGGCTTTTGCCGAGAATTTCGGGACCTGCGAAAGCACTTTTGCCCTTTTCCACCATTTTGCCGACTTCTGCACCATTGCCTTTGAGGGTTTTTGCCCATTCAATGGCCGGAATTACACGGCGAGAGCAGATAAGCATGCCGGCAACAACCAATTCTTTAACAGCATTTGCATTTGCACCGGGGGTGTTGAAAACTACTATACCCTGTTCAGAGCAGCGGTCGAGGGGAATGTTATTAACACCTGCACCGGCTCTTCCGATAGCCTTTAAATTGCTGTCAAACTCCATGTCATGCATTTTTGCCGAACGGACAAGTATTGCATCGGGATTTTCAATCTCATCACCGTAAGTGTATTTTTCATGGTCAAAATGTTTGAGCCCCGATTCGGAAATTTTGTTAAGGGTTTTTATATTAAACATTATGCGTTCTCCTTTTCAAACTTAGCCATAAACTCAACAAGCTTTTGACAACCTTCAAGCGGCATGGCATTGTATACTGATGCACGCATACCGCCAACGCTTCTGTGACCCTTGATGTTGACAAAACCGTTTGCTTCGGCTTCTTTTACAAATTTTGCATCAAGCTCTTCGTTTCCGGTTACAAAAGGAATGTTCATAAGCGAACGATCTTCAGGAACAACTGTACCCTTGAACAACTTACTGTTATCAAGGAAATTATAAATAAGATTTGCTTTTTGCTCGTTAATTTTTTTCATGTTTTCGAGTCCGCCGATGTCGTTCTTTATCCATTCAAGCACCAGTTTACAGATATAGATGTTATAGCAAGGCGGAGTATTGAACATTGAACCAGCTTCAGCATGTGTGACATAGTTCAGCATGGTGGGTGTGATATCCATTGCTTTGCCAAGCAGATCTTCACGGATAATAACAATTGTGAGTCCGGCTGGAGCAACGTTTTTCTGAGCCCCTGCATAGAGCATGCCAAATTTAGTCACATCGATCGGCTCGGATAAAATGCACGAAGAAATATCTGCAACCAGCGGAACATTGCCGGTGTCAGGAAGGGTATGATATTTTGTGCCGTAAATGGTGTTGTTCATGCAGATATGGAAATAATCTGCGTCTTTTGTAAATGTTGAGGGATCAAGCTTCGGGATATAAGAGTAAGTTTTATCCTGAGAAGAAGCAATAGCCTTTGCATCACCGTAACGAGCCGCTTCTTTATACGCTTTGTTTGCCCACTGCCCTGTTATAACATAGTCGGCTTTGCCCGAACCGGTCATAAGATTCAGCGGAACCATTGCAAACTGGGTTGAAGCACCGCCCTGTAAAAACAAAACCTTGTAATTATCGGGGATGTTCATAATCTCACGAAGCAAGGATTCAGCTCCGTCGATTATAGTCTTATATATTTTTGAACGGTGAGACATCTCCATTACGGACTGGCCCGAACCTTCATAATCCAGCATTTCATCAGCAGCTTTTTTAAGAACGCTTTCAGCAAGCTGTGATGGACCTGCTGAAAAATTGTAAACTCTTGACATTGATGTCACTCCTTAAAATTAGTTAATTTAAAAAATCTGTATATTTTTATATTATACACATACAGGTGGTTATGTCAAGGAAAATTGATTACTTTTTTAACAAAATGATGCTTTCAATTGGAAAAACCCGCAAAAACATTGTTAAAAAA
>CABUCT010000065.1 GCA_902490145.1 uncultured Oscillospiraceae bacterium | reverse complement strand
AATTCCTCTCGTTTTAGGTCGAAGAATTTTAAAGAGGCGGATTTTTGTCTATGCGGGGCACAAAACTCAGGGAATCCTAACGCATTCTCGAGTATTTTAACAAAGCAAAGGTGGAAATCCGTCCTTTAAAATCGGGTTCAGATTAGTCGGCTTTGCTTAAGCTGATGAGAGTTGAACCCGATATGGTTTAAAATGCCTTGTTTCCGCTGAAACTGCATTAAAAATCTCGGCATACGGCAGTGTTGAGATTTCATGCCTTGTCAGGGCAAAAATATGTTCATTTTAAACTGCTATGCACCGAAACCTCAGCGGATGATTTTCAAGAAAATTTCAGTGCATCAGACTAAGTATGACACCTTTCGATAAAAGTAAATCAGAAAACTCTGAACAGCATACTGCGTTTTACTTTCATAATCTTAAATTTATTTTAGATAATAACTAATCGATTATCTTCAATATCTCATCAAAATTTTCACAATAGTAGTCACAAAGAGGTTTTGTTCCACTCTTTTCTATGTTTCCACCGCCGATTCCGATTGTCGGGAAACCTGCAAGTTTTATGGAAACGACACCTGCACCGCTGTCTTCAATACCAACAACGTTGTTTCTGTCTTCAAACGGAATTCCAAGTCCAACGCGGGCAACCTCAGCATAAAGCCACGGATGTGGCTTTGGAGAGAGCTCTCCGAGTGTTCCGACAGAACCCTTGCGAAGCGGATAACCGGCTGTTATGGAAGCATCATAAAATTCCTCTGCGGGCATACCCATATCAAGAGTCTTAAATGCCGACATAATTTCGGGCCAAGCTTTTTCATAAAGTCCGGAAGTTACAAGTCCGATTTTTACTCCCTTTTTCTTAAGAGCAAGCAAAAATTCCTTGATTCCGGGAGATGGTACGAATGCACCTTCTTTTCCTCTTCCTTCAAGAATCTCATTCATCTCACGATGAGTGTGTTCAAAATAAAAATCACGGGCTTCCTCAATAGTCTTATCAGGGCAGTATTTATTTATGCAATACTGAAGATGTTCTGAAACGCTGTGTCCCGAAACAAAGGGAAGATCGGCTTCCTCAAGCTTGAAATCAGGATTGCCGAGCAAACTTGCAGTTGTCATTTCGATGATCCAGATCCAAAATTCTTCAGAACGAACACTTGTTCCGTCGAGATCCATAAGTACTGCTTTAAGCGGTTTTTCAAATTTCACTTCGTGAACCGGATAATATGCCGGATACCCCATTGACGACTTAACATAAGCGATTGTCTTATCCTCAAATGCGATAAATTCAACCTTTTTATCACCGGTTGCGGTAATGGACTTTACACCGTTTTTACCAACCTCGTAAAATCCGTCGCTGCATTTATCAAGCTTAATAAATCCACAATCCTCATCAAAACAACCGATAGAGGGAATGTTAAAAAAACTCATATTGTTCTCCTTTAAATTTATACCTCCCGCCTTGACGACGGGAGGTATTTTTTGATTCAATTATGCTTCAAGCATAAAGGTTACAATTTTGTGCGGTCCAAGCTCGGCACTGAATTTTCCGTCTTTGAATTCTACATCCTTTACAAATTTTTCGTTAAGCTGTACTTCACTTACTTTGCTTACAGGAAGGATAGTTGAAACGTCAAATTTAACAGTTTCTCCGGTTGTGTTGAATAAACGAACAATTGTTCCCTTTCCGTCTTCAGACTGTTTAAGAGCAGACATCATGATGCGATCTGTATCAGAAATTGAAAGGAAGCTTCCGGCAACAGGAAGAGCACCGTCCTTAACAACTCCCTTAATAGCATTCATAGTAGTCTTAAAGCCATATGACTTCTGGTATACATTAGCTTCCTGCCAATCGCCGGTATGCGGGTATAATGCATATTCAAATTCCATCTTGCCGATAGAATGCTGACCGGTATACTGAGCAAGCTCATCCGGAGTCATATCCCATGCAGCGGTCATATATGCACGTTGTGTGCGCAGGAGGGTGAGTTTAATTGTGCGGTTCTCATCATCCTGAATCTCGTATTCGCGAAGACCCTTATTGAGAAGAGCCAAACCTTCTTTTCCGTCATAAAGATCGAGGAAGTTCTGCATTGGCTGGAATGCGAAGAATTTCTCCTGGTTGTCGCCGTCCTCAGTCCATTTGATAGTTCTCTTGGCAACATCCCAAGCACTTTCGGAAATTACCCAATCGGTATCAACCTTTGAAGGGAAGTTTACGCAAAGCTTGTGATCACGACAGTCATTGTTAAGAACAGTTTTGATCTTAAGAATATCGCTTCCCTTTTCAAGGGTGAGGTAATAGGTGATAGGAAGTTCTTTCATTTCGGTCAGACGCTCTTTGCTGTCAAGAGTTGCAGCAGCAGGAATCATCATTGAAAGATCAATCTTGAAAGTACCTCTCTGGAGATTTGATTCCATCATGGTTATAGTAGCATGAGCACCATGGCTTGTAACAACATAGTTACGTGTAGGCTCACAGCTTACATGTGCACTTCCGGTCTCACCTGTATCGGTGAAATAGTGCATATTATCCATGGTCTTTCCGGTCTTTTTATTGGTGAGAGAGAAAGTACCGTT
Organism: uncultured Oscillospiraceae bacterium; assembly: GCA_902490145.1. GTDB lineage: Bacteria > Bacillota > Clostridia > Oscillospirales > Acutalibacteraceae > UMGS1484. The sequence goes on along the minus strand of CABUCT010000065.1, from coordinate 4,204 downwards.
AGGATTGATAACAACCTTAAGGTTGTCGTTTTCAAGAACACCGCAGTCACGAGCAATAAGCTTTCTGTTTTCACCGATTTGCGGTTCATAAACGAATTCGGGTCCGCGGAAACGCATTGCATAGGTTGCATATCCGAAAGCAGGAACATTAACCTCAAGAAGGATTCTTCTTCTCTTAACAACAAAACGGTTTGCTTTAGTATCCATCTCACGTTCAACACCCATGGTGATCTGATCACATGAAAGTTCGGTATACTCAAGTTTATTTCCGTCTTTATCGAAAATATCATAAAATTCATCAGCCATGCTCTGACCGGCTATTCCGGCAAATGCTTTACCCTTTACAGCTCCCTTTGGAGTATCAATTACCAGCGGGATTATTTCCTTACGGGCAAAGGGCATGGTGTTATAAACAGTGATGATATGATCGGTCGGTTCAAAATCTTTTGAGGTGTTAACCTGATTATAAAGTGCCATTACACTACGGTTTGTAACTTCTTCTGCAACAGTCTGAGCAACCGAGAAGTTATAAAGCATATCATCATGTGCTCTGTCAACTGCAGCACCGCAGATTGAATCATGAGCGTGGCATTTAAGCAAGAAGTCCCAAGCACGGTCAATGTTGGTACGGGGATACTCTTTTCCATAGAAGGATGCGAATGAAGCAAGAGGTTCCGCCTGATTTACAAGATAATTTTCGCACTTGTCATTGAGGATTTTAAGTTTAATTCTGGAGGAATGGGTTGCACCGTAAAGTGAGTTAAAGTTGCCATATTCCATAGTGGTATAACGGAGCTCGCCATGATGTTCATACATATCTTCAGGCTTCATGACAGAACGAATCGTATCCATATAGTCATCAAGTGATTCCTGAACAAATTCAATATCCTCACAAGCCTTATTCATATCTTCCATCATTTCAGGCAGATATCTGTAAGGCTCGTCGTTATCTTCCATGTTCAGTGCAAGCAGATGATTGCCGATCGCATAAGGCATGGTCTGCTTACGGATATTATCAATACCTCTCTTGAACACTTCGGGATCATGGATATAATCGAAATCCTCATTAAGAAGAGTAAATGCCTTTTCATAAAGATCCATATCGGACATATGAACAGGAACTTCATCAATATTGTAATAATAGTTAAGATCCTTTGCAGTCTCTTTTCCGAGAACAATTGCACTGTGAACATAGAAGAACCAATTTGTTCTGGTTACTTCGTCAAAGGTGCGAAGAGTATCAAGCTCAGAACCGTCGGAACCAATCCATTTAAAGAGAGGGGTTTTGATAACGTGCTTATTTGTTCCGCGGTAGAAAATTGCGGTGTCTATATCAAAACCTCTGTAAAGCTGAGGCATCTGAGAATTCTGACCGTATGAGGTTGCGGTGTATCCCGATTTCATACCGCCACCGAATTCGGAAGCCATCTCATGTCCCTTAAGAAGGTTACGTATAAGAGATTCAGGAGCTACCGTATTAGTTTCAGGAAGGGTATACCAATTTACGACCCACATTTTCTTAGCTTCTATAAGCTTTTTAATACGTTCTCTGTTTTCGGGACGAACTGCAAGATAATCCTCGATAACTATCATACCGCCGTCAACACAGAAGCATTTATAAGAATCCTTTGTCTCAAGAATGTTTATGATGTTGTCCATAAGGTCGACCAGACGCAGCTTCGACTGTTCGGCAGTATGACGCCACTCTCTGTCCCAGTGAGTACCGCTGACAACATGCATTGTGTATTTTTTGTTGCCCATATTTTTTCCTCCAAAAATCATTGGTTGTTCTTTCCTGTGAAAAAACAAGCTAAAACACATTTATTATATAGAACATTCCAAATAAAATCAAGGGTTTTATTAAAAATAGTCTTGTATTTTCTACTTTTCATCCTTAGAAAGCGAATAAGGAAGCTGACAATCCTCATAGCTTGTCTCAGAAGGCTCGCTTGACATCTCAAAACAAAGTGTTCCTCCATTTTTTATGTCGTTGTGATTTATATACGTTGTCTTGAGCTCCTGTCCGTTCAGCCAAGCTGATTTCCAATATACAGTTCCATCGGTATTTTCTTCTGCTCGAATCACAAAATCAGTTCCGCTGTCTGTATGAATTACTGCCTTTTTAACAGCAGGAGAACCGATAACATATTGCGGAACGGTCGGACAAACAGGATAAAATCCGAGTGCCGAAAAGACATACCACCCGCTTGTGCTTCCGTTATCTTCATCTCCCGGATATCCCGAAGCAGAGCTGTTAAATAATTCCCTTAAGGCTTTCCTAACCCAATAAGCCGTTTTATTTTTTTCTCCCATATAAGCATAAAGATAAGGTATATGAAAGCTTGGCTGATTTGACAGTGCACACTGACCAAAATCAACAGATGCCATTTCGCTCATCTCATGAATAAGATGACGGTAACCATAGCAGTTAAAATACGGCGGCGTATCAAAAAGCTTATCCAGTTTTTTGATCATACCTTCTCTTCCTCCCATAAGCTTTGCAAAGCCATGGAAATCATGAAATACCGCAAAAGAATTTTGCCAAGGTCCTCCCTCGGTATAATCTCCGCCCCAATCAAACTGAGTCCAGTCTTCACGCATCTGTCCCTGCTTGTTACGGGCACGCATAAAGGTTTCTTTTGTATCAAAAATATTTTGATAATTCTTTGAACGTTCAAAATATTCCTGTGCAATGTCTGTCTTTCCGAGAGTCTGTGCAATTTTAGCTATACTGAAATCGCCGTAAGCATAATCTTGAGTTTTATTAACACTTTCCAAGTGTTCAGAAGGAACATAATGATATTTTATATAATCCTCAATTCCCTCTCTTCCATATTTACCGACCGGACTCGCTGTATTTGCATGCTTCATCATAGCTTCAAGCATGAGTTCAATATCATTTTTGTCGGTTACTATTCCCTTTTCAACCGCATCGGCAAAAACATTATCAATTGATGTTCCGGGCATGCAATCGACTGCTCCGGGATTTAGCCAGCGGGGCAGCCATCCTGATTCTTTATAAAAATTCAGGAAGCCTTCACACATTTCTCTGTATTTATCCGAAAGCACTATTGAATAAAGAGGATATACAGTTTTATATGTATCCCAAAATCCGTTATCGGTGTACATTACGCCTTCCAAAACATTTCCGTTTGCAGGGCTGTAATGAATCATCTTGCCTTCACTGTCAAATTCATAAAATGTACGTGGGAAAAGGAACATACGATAAAGGCAGCTGTAGAAAGTCTTTTTTATCTCATCATCAGCATCAATTTCAATTTTAGAAAGAATTGATTCCCACGCACCAACTGCAGTTTCCCTAATATCCTCAAAAGAACGACCGATTATTTCTCGATTTAAATTCACAATCGCCTGCTCAATACTGATAAAAGAGGAAGCAAGACGGATTTCATAATCATTTATATCACCTTCAAAAGCAATATTCGCCATAATAGTGTTTCCGGTATAATCATGATTTTCGCAAGTTATTTCTTCACGTTCTTTGTTAAACACCTGAGTTTCTATTTTTCTGTCAAAATCAATTACAAAATAAAGTGCAAAGTTATCTGGAACTTCATTGTAATGGCATCTCGTATAACCCACTATTCGATTGTTTTTTGCATCTATTTCTAATTTTGCTCCTTCGGTAAGACAAATATAAAAACGCTTTGTCCCATCAAAATGGGTGTATTTAACACGACCCATGGCACCGCGTTCGGTAGGGACAAGATGAAGCTTTGCTCTCTGAAGCTGAAAATCCACTATGACCTCATGCGGAGACATAACGGTTTCCTCCGGTCGAAAACATGTGAAATTTCCAATTGCCTCTCTTGCATCATCTGAACGCGGCATAAATGTGAAATGACCGTAATCACCAAGCCAGCGGTTTGAGCAATGAGTAAGTCTTATACCGGTAGTTACCCGATCGGTCGCATTAAAAATTTCATATGTACCGTATCCTCTGGTCTCAACAATAAAATTGTTCATACCAAACGGCATAGACGTCATAGGCTGTGTATTTCCATTTGAAAATCTGGGCACCGTATCGGTTCCCATACGAACATTTACAAAATCAAGATAATTCATAATATTCCTTCCTATAATAGACGCAAATTAAGTGCACAACACATTTTTCAAAGTCGTCATATCTAACAATTTTTTAAAATCCACATTTAGAGTGAGAAAAGCCGAACACAATCCGCCC
>CABUCT010000064.1 GCA_902490145.1 uncultured Oscillospiraceae bacterium | reverse complement strand
TAATTTGAATAAATAGTCATAACAAATACATCCTGATTCACTTAAAATCTCTGATTACGGGTAAATAAAGCAAAAACACAATATTATCTAATTGCGATGTTTATAGTTCAGATACAAGCAAATACATTTATAGAATAAGAATTACTTTTTTGGATATACTCTTTTTGGGAGTGAATAAAATGAGCGTATTTAAAAAAGATAACAACTGTATAAAAAACTGTAATTGTACCGAAACTGCCGCTTGGGTCAATCAACACGAAATATTTCCACAAGCTAATGTAAAAATAATCGGAAGTGACCCTGTAAAATGCAATCAGCTCGAAACAAATACCCGTCAGGCACTTGATCAGCTGTCCATGAAATATACCATCAGCAGACTTAATACATTCGGACCTACCGATGTCGGACCTGCTCCTCTTCCTGCTGTTATATACAATAACTCTGTGATTTTCAGTGGATCAGTTCCGTCAACTGAAGAAATAGTTCAAAAAATTAAATCTTGTTAATATCCGGCAAAAGACTATATTACTTTATTTCTGCAAATTAATGTTATTAATAAGATCATTGCTATAATATTTTTAAGATTATTACGCATGTGGATTAATGATAAACAGATCAGTGGTTTGATAATGTTTAGCTCACTGTTATGGATTTATCTTTAATTACACAGGCAGATAATCTCTCGTATTTTTATTTTAAAGACAAAAATAGAACCCGAATGTGTATAATCACATTCGGGTTTTATTAATAATTTTATTCGTATTTCTTACGAGGGGTATAAGTGGTATGAAGAAGTTCATGTGCCTTGTGGCTATTGGGTTCGCCGAGATATTCCTCGTAAAGCTTTTTAAGCTCAGTATTTTCATGAGATTTACGCTTTTCCTTACCGGCGTCCTCATCATAAAGAGCCTTTGCACGAAGTTCCTTAACATTTGTATACATAAGTTCGGTTGAACAAACTATCGGCTGTCCACCTCCGGTTACACAACCGCCGGGGCATCCCATGACCTCGATGAACTCATACTCTTTTTCTCCGTTTTTAACAGCATCGAGAAGTTTTTTAGCATTTCCGGTACTGTGAGCAACAGCCACGCGGACTTTCTTTCCATCAAGATCAATTTCTGCTTCTTTAACTCCTTCGATTCCGCGAACCTCATGGAATTCAACGTTTTCGAGAGTCTTTCCTGTCACAACCTCATATACAGTACGAAGAGCAGCTTCCATAACACCGCCGGTTGCACCGAAAATAACTCCTGCACCGGTAGATTCACCGAGCAATGAATCGAAATCTTCATCGGGCAGACGTTTGTAGTCAATACCTGCTTGTTTAATCATTCTTGCAAGCTCACGAACTGTGATAACTGCATCAACATCCTGCATTCCGTCATTAGAAAGCTCGGGACGTTGTGCCTCGAATTTCTTTGCAGTACACGGCATTACTGAAACGACATAAATTGTTTTCGGATCAATGCCCATTTTCTCTGCATAGTAACTCTTAATAACTGCACCAAGCATCTCATGAGGGGATTTGCAGGTTGAAAGATTAGGAATAAATTCAGGATAGAATGTTTCACAGTATTTGATCCATCCGGGTGAGCATGATGTTATCATCGGAAGAGCAGCATCTTTGTCGTTAAGACGACTGATAAGCTCTGTTCCCTCTTCCATAATTGTAAGATCCGCACCAAAGTCGGTATCAAACACCTTATCAAAGCCAAGACGGCGAAGTGCTGCAGCAAGCTTTCCGGTAGTTGCAACACCCATGGGCATTCCGAATTCTTCCCCAATAGATGCACGAACAGCAGGTGCGGGCTGTACTACTACATGTTTATCAGGATCATTAATAGCATCCCAAACATCGCTTATATTCTCTTTCTCGTGAAGAGCACCGACAGGACAAGCAGTAATGCACTGTCCGCAGTTTATGCACGGAGAATCTGCAAGACTTCTGTCAAATGCACAACCAATAGAAGTTTTAATACCGCGGTTTGCAGTTCCGATTGCACCGACTTTCTGAATTTTGTTACAAGTTGCAACGCAGCGACGGCAATGAATACATTTTGAGTTGTCACGAACGATAGAAGGTGAAACTTCATCAATTGTAGTTTCGCTCTTCACTCCGTCAAACGGATATTCATCAACATTGTATTCGCGGCAGAGTGCACTTAACTCACAGTTGCCGGAACGAACACATGAAGTGCATTCACGATTGTGATTTGAGAGCAAAAGCTCAAGATTAATTTTTCTGCCTTTACGTATTTCGGGGGTATTGGTTTTTACCTCCATACCTTCCCCAACCGGCATTACACAGGCAGCGGCAAGGGATCTTGCACCCTTGATTTCGACAAGACAGAGACGGCAAGCACCGATCTGCTGAACATCTTTAAGATAGCAAAGGGTAGGAATATTGATGTTCGCGGCCTTTGCTGCTTCAAGGACAGTAGAGCCCTCCGGTACACTTACCGGAATACCGTCTATTGTAAGATTTATCATATTCATCGTCTATTCCTCCTTTATTACTTCTTTGAAATTGCGTTAAACTTACATGTTTCAATGCAAGCACCGCACTTAATACATTTGGACTGATCAATCTCATACGGAGACTTGATTTGTCCGGTAATTGCTCCAACAGGACACTTTCTTGCACAAGCTGAGCAACCCTTACATGCTTCGGGATCAATAGTATAACGGGCAAGCTTCTTACAGTGTCCGGCCGGACAGCGTTTTTCATAAATATGTGCTTCATACTCATCACGGAAGTAACGAAGAGTTGAAAGCACAGGGTTCGGAGCGGTTTGTCCAAGTCCGCAAAGAGCAGTAGCTTTAATAGTCTTAGCAAGCTCTTCCAGCTTTTCAATATCGCCGTCTTCACCACGTCCGTCGGTAATTCTTTCAAGAATTTCAAGCATTCTTCTGGTTCCGATACGGCATGGAGTACATTTACCGCAAGACTCATCAACAGTAAACTCAAGGAAGAACTTTGCAATATCAACCATGCAGTTGTCTTCGTCCATAACGATAAGTCCGCCTGACCCCATCATTGAACCGATAGAAATAAGCGAATCATAGTCAACCGGAGTATCAATCAAAGATGCAGGAATACATCCACCGGAAGGACCGCCGGTCTGAGCTGCTTTGAATTTTTTGCCGTTAGGAATACCGCCACCGATTTCATAAACAATCTCACGAAGAGTTGTTCCCATCGGGATCTCAACAAGTCCGGTGTTGGTGATTTTTCCACCGAGAGCGAAAACTTTTGTTCCCTTGGATTTTTCAGTACCCATGGAAGCAAACCATTCGGGTCCGTTCAAAATTATACGGGGAATATTTGCATAAGTCTCAACGTTATTGATTATAGTCGGCTCATTAAAGAGTCCCTTAACAGCCGGGAAAGGCGGACGGGGACGCGGTTCACCGCGATGACCTTCAATGGAGGTCAGAAGTGCAGTTTCTTCACCGCAAACAAATGCACCTGCACCGAGACGGATATCAACATCAAAGTCAAATCCTGTGCCAAAAATATCTTTTCCAAGCAAACCGTATTCACGAGCCTGTCCGATAGCAATCTGAAGCCTCTTTACAGCGATTGGATACTCGGCACGAACATATATGTATCCCTGGTTTGCACCAATAGCATATCCTGCAATAGCCATAGCTTCAAGGACAGCATGCGGGTCGCCTTCAAGAACAGAACGATCCATGAAAGCACCGGGATCACCTTCGTCGGCATTACATACAACATATTTTTGTGCAGATTCGCTTGCATAAGCAAATTTCCACTTAAGTCCGGTAGGGAATCCGCCGCCTCCGCGTCCGCGAAGACCACTGTCAAGAATAGTTTGAATGACATCCTCACGGCTCATTTCGGTCAAAACTTTACCGAGAGCCTGATAACCGTCAACAGCTATATACTCGTCAATAATTTCGGGATTTATAACACCGCAGTTACGCAGTGCAACTCGCTTCTGTTTCTTATAGAATGGAGTATCATTAAGAGAAGTTGCATGCTCTTCTTCATTTGCAGACTCATTATATACCAAACGGTCAACAATGCGTCCTTTGAGAAGATGTTCTTCAACTATCTCTGGAATATCCTCAACCTGTACCCTACTATAAAATGTTCCTTCAGGATAAACAATCATAACAGGACCGAGTGCACAAAGACCGAAGCAACCTGTTTTTACAATTTTTATTTCATCCTGAAGTCCTTTTGCGGCAAGCTCCTTCTCGAGTGTATCGGCAAGTTTCATGCTTCCCGAAGAAGTACATCCGGTACCTCCGCAAATTAATACGTGTGATCGTATCATTCTTTAACCCTCCAATTTATGCCTTTGTGCTGCCGATAGTGTATTCGGTAACAACTTTTCCGCCTTTTATATGCTCCTCAACAACGCGTTTTGCCTTCTCGGGAGTCATCTTAACATAAGTAACCTTGTCCTTATCGCCTTGGAATACCTCTACAACCGGCTCATACTGGCAAATACCGATACATCCGGTTTGAGAGACCATAACGCTTTCAACAAGACCTGCATTGTTAATTTCTTCAACAAATGTGTTAAGAACCGGTCTTGCTCCTGCGGATATTCCGCAAGTTGCCATACCGACCACTATACGTGTTCCGGTTTGACCCTCACGGATTGCAACCTTATCCTTCATCTTATCTCTGATTGCAGCAAGCTCTGCTAATGATTTCATAATAACAGATCCTTTCTTTATGTTTAATAATTATCAACCGTTATAATATTGTTCAGATAAAAATTCTTTTATCCACATAATAACCTCTGGATTTGAAAGGGATACATCCCCAAGTATCTCACGAAGCTCCTTTGTATCAAGCCGCACCTGCCTGCCATCGGGCAAATCGTGCGTAAACAAAAAATCTATATCGGGGCTTCCGTGTATAAGTGTTGTAATTGAAGAAATAACATCTCCAAGCGGTGTGAAATCAATATGATTTTTATAAAACAACGCCGAGGTAACCGTTCCGTGATTTTCGGGATACTCGCCGGCAAATCGTGAAGTTATTTTCATATGTCCTCCGGTTTGCTCGGCAGCAAGCTTTAAGAACGGGATACCCATTCCAACTTTTCGGGTGGTCCGTGAAGTACAGAAAGGGTCGGTTACCCGCTCAAGCATTTCACCTTTCATTCCGCACCCATCATCTGTCACAGAAAACTCGAAGGTTTCATCGGTTTCATGAAGCTCGATTTTTACATTTTTGGCTCCCGCTTTCACCGAATTTTCGGCAATATCAAGAATATTAAGCGACAGCTCTTTCATCGAAGTCTTCCTCCGTATTGTTTAGTGTTTATTTTTTAAAATTTCAAATATCTTATGTCTTACAAGTGAACTGCTGTATGGCTCGTCATCAATCTCGAAAAAGTTTTGATTTTCATTTATATCCCAAAGGTAGTGAGCATCCGAGCTTACAACCACAGACTTTTCTCGAAGTATGGGAAAACGGGATTCATAATCTTTCCGACTTTCTGAGTTTCGATATTCAACACACGAAAAATCAGGTGTTTCAGGAAAAATACCGAGTGTTGCTACAATTCCGTTTGCATCCCTGTCAATATGAGCAGGATAGCAAACTGCTCCGAACTTCCGAGCAAGCCTTACACCCTCCTCCAGTGAAAGATTGGTCGCGTTAGGCAAAAGATATTTTTCAGTTTTAACAATCTCGTCATTTTCATCCAAAATAAGCTGATTACCAAAAATGTCGGTTCGATTTTCAATGAGATTGCGGCTTTTTGATACTTGCTCGTCAAATGCCATTGCCGCTTCAAGCTCCTCAAACAAGCACACTATATGAATATCTTCGCTTGTTGTAAGCTCCATACCGGCAATCGGAATGATTCCACTTTTCTTACAAGCCTTAAAAAAAGCAGGACAATTTTTGCTTGTGTTATGGTCGGTCAGTGCGACCACATTAAGACCGTTTATTACAGCCATCCCTGCGATATTATTCGGAGTCATATCATCATCTCCACAAGGAGAAAGGCAGGAATGGATATGCAAATCGTAAAAATACTTATTCATTTAACAGTTCAGATATGCGTCCGCATATTTCAAATTCAGGCAAATTACTTCTCAAAAGAGTTATATCCTGAGCATCGGCCTTTTTGAGCACTTCTTCACTGACTTCGACATTCTCTGCAAATATTACACAGGCAACATCGGTAAGTGCCGCAACAGCCGCAACATTTACATTGGTCATTATTGTGACCCATGCATTGCCGCTTTTAGCTCGTCCCATTACCCAACTGAGTAAATCTCCGCAATATCCGCCATGTATCTCGCGATCAAGGTCTCCCTCGTTTAGAATCTCAAGCGAGAGTTCTTCCGAAAGCTGATTTACGGTCATGCTTCACCCTCCTCTTTTGAGTCATTGGATTTAAGCTGACTAAGAATTTCACGCATACGCACAACACAATCGCTTTCCTTTGCCTCGCCTTTAACAATATCTTCGGCAAAGGCATGGCAGGTAGGAGCACCGCAAAAACCACAATCAATGCAAGGAAGCGAATCACATATCTTTTGTATATCCGACATCATGCGTATTGAAACTTCTCTATCATCATCCAGCTGATTTATAGGGCGGTATTCAATATTGCTGTGAGTCAAATAATTGTCAGGTATACTTGAATGGTCGTCTTTATCATCCGTAAAATTCCAGTTTTTAGAGACAGGCATATACCTTCTCAGAGTTTGAAGCCGTGCTTTTGCTATGTATGGGTTTTCAACAGCCATAACGCCTCCAACACATCCTCCGGGACAAGCACTGAGTTCGACAAATTCGATATCGGGGAAATCATCATTC
>CABUCT010000063.1 GCA_902490145.1 uncultured Oscillospiraceae bacterium | reverse complement strand
AGGTAAATTTTATGAAAAATAAAATTAAAGCAATTTTCATTTCAATTATAGTAACTTTAAGTGTAATGCCGTTTTCAACAGTCAATGCTTTTTTTGAAAAAATGTGGGATGAACCATATCCATTTGAAATTCTTTCATCTAATTATTACAATAAGGAAATTGATTACAGTCTTTGGAACAAATTTTTAAAATACGATTTATGCATTACCGATTATGATTCTCTCAATGATGAAGAACAAAAACTTTGCTATTTTATTTTTGAAAAAGAACGTTCAGCACAAGGTACTATTCGCTGTGAACGTGCCCGTCGTATATTAGCAGGAGATAAAGGTTTAAGTGAAAGAATTGATCCTGATTTTAACGGCTGTATTCAAACTTTAGAATATAATTATGTTCCTGATATTATACATCTTGATAATGATATAACTGTTAATGAATATTGGATTGATGATGACGGTACACAACGTATTTTAACTGGTCGTTCTTATTATGTTTTTGTTAATTTTGAAATTGAAGAAGCATTTAAAAAGCTTTATGAAGAACATTGCAATGAAAATTATGTTAATATATATCCGTCTGATTTGGATGATGAACATTGGGCAATTTGCCTTACAGATAAAACAGTATTGTCTGCGCTACCTATAGAAGTAAACAATGCTTTTGAAATTGAATATGACGGGGATACTTATTATATTCTTCCGGATAATACCGCTGTATTATCCAAAAGCAAATATAAGAATTATTCAAGTTATAATGATGAGCCTATAATTGAAAATATACTAATACCCCAAACTGTAAATGGATACCCTGTTACAGGAATAGAAAGGGATGCATTTAAAAATTCATCTATAACGAATATAACATTGCCTGATACTATTTCTTTTATCAATAAGTACGCATTTATGGGCTGTAAATACCTTGAAAATATAAACTTTCCAGAATCATTAGAAAAAATAGGTGAATATACTTTTAAAGAATGTATAAATTTGAGAGAAATAAATTTAGATTGTCCCAATTTAAATATTTCAAAATTTGCTTTTGAAAATTCCGGATTAACAAAAGCTACAATAAACGTTAAATCCATTGATGAAAATACATTTGAAAATTGTAAAAATCTAGATACTGTTACACTAAATGAAGGACTTGAAAGTATTAAAGCAAATGCATTTAATGGATGTGCAAATCTAAAGAATATCGAATTACCATCTACATTAAGAACTATTGGCCAAGGTGCATTTGATGGAACTTCCATTAAATCAATAACAATTCCTTCAACTGTTGAAATTTTAGGTATTCTTCCTGAGCGTATAGGATATTACTCAGGCGGATGGCTTGATGTCCCAGCAACCGATCCTTTAACAGAAGAACCAGAATTAATAGTAAATAAAGATTGCATAATTTATGGTTACTATAATACCGAAGCACATTATTATGCGATATCTAATAAACTTAAATTTATCCCTCTTGATGAAAACATACTTTATGGCGATACAAATAATGATGGTGAAATCAATATGTCAGATGCAGTTGTACTTCAATCATATCTGATTGGCTGTAATATCTCTATTGGATATGAAGCTGACCTTAATCAGGACGGTAAGGTCAATGTATTTGACATGATTATGCTTAAGCGTATGTTGATGAAAAAATTATAATTTTATAAAACAAGGGAGGAATTTTTCCTCCTTTGTTTTAAGAAGGAAAATATAATATTAAAAAAAGCAATGGCTATCTTCTCAAGGGAATCCGGGAAAGAGTCGAACTGATCTCCCAGCTTTCAAATTTAATTTTCTTCATAACAATTCACCTCACCCCATAATTTTCGGTATAACCATCATTGCTAAAAATCCTACTCCTGCAACGGCGTAGATGCTGTTTACAACCAAGCAGACTTTCATCAAATTGTTTTGAGCTTTTGCCTTAACATAAGAAATGATTGTAAACACACCGCTGAAAATCATAAATGTAGCATAGCAGGCAATCATAATTTCAGCGACAGGCGATTCCAATGCCCACTCGAAAGTCCGAAGCGGTAGGATTGTCCATGGCACAAAAAGCATAATCGTGCTAATAACGGTTAAAATTTTATTTTTCATAATAATTATCTCCTTTCAGCCTGCCCGAACCGAAGGCAGGAAAAGCTTAAAGCTAAGATTGTTATAAGGATAGCGACAGGTATCCACGGTATTAGCTCAACCTGCGCTGTATCAAAATTTGCTGCAAGTTTTCCGTATTCTGCCGTTATCACAAAGAACGGATACGACATCGGATAGGCAAACCACGCTTTTGTATTGATCATCAATACGGACGGTACAATCGAAGCCAATCCGATACCGATAGAAAAAATCGGTGTCTGAATACATACCGACAAAAGCCAGAAAAATGCAAGCATTGGAATTGCTGCAACAAATATCAAGCCTGCCTCCTTAAAAACAAACAACGGCTGCAAAATGAAATTATAGTTCTGCGTACTGGAGGCTATTGCTGCACTTACATAATACATACCAACTGCCATACCGATTTGGAGGGCTGCCAGCGCAAGCAGAACAATGAACTTTGCCATACAGAGTTTCGCTGTGCTGATCGGTAAGGAAAGCATTTTCAAAATCCCCTTGTTTGCTCTTTCAGTTTGACTTAAAAGAACTGTCCCGACTACCATACTTGCAGGGAACATAAACCATGACATCCCCATAAAGCCCTGAATAAAAAAATTGTTTTCCGGAGAAATTCCCTCTGCCTGCATATCAAAATTCATTTTAGCATTCACAATGGACGGTATCCATAAGATAACTGTCGCAACAAGGAGGATCAGTAGTATCTTTGAGCGTTTAATTTTCTTAAATTCCACGCCGACAAGCGATAAAAAATTCATTCAAACGACCTCCTTACTTTTATAAATAGCAGTTCTGCCAAGACAAAAATTACAAGCTCTGCGACTACCGCATAGATATAATGCATTGACTGTGTTACATCGCTACTCTCAAATACCTGAAAAGGCATTGCAAAGGGAAAAAGCGAAAGGGCAAAGTTAGTTGTCGGCAACATTGTTGCGGTAAACACGCATACTACGCCGATCCCAAGAGATACCCACATATTCTTGCAGGCTTCCGCAATAAGAAGTGACAGGATAATGCAGGGTAACATCAGCAAAAATGAATACCCGAAGTATTTGCACAGTTCACTAAAAAAGCCATTTCCGATTTCAAACCAATTATAGGTACAAAATGCGACTGCTCCCGCTTCTATTGCAAGCACAAAAAGGCTCATAAAAATCGTTAAAACTGCTTTGCCCAAGAAAATAGAACTTTCACGAATAGGCAAAGACTTCATCTTCTGCATAGCATTGTCAGCATATTCAGTATGATATAAAAGGCAAGCTCCGGCTACAACAAGCAGCACATTTAACATCGTCATCATCTGCCAATTTGCACCAAGCAGAATTTGTATCGGATTTCCTGGCAGATTAAGATACATTTCCGAACGGACAACCATATTGATAACAGGAACAGCCGCCGCCAAAATGCCGCCGCCTAAAAATGCAGGCAAGAATCCGGTTCGTTTTATCTTTTTACATTCCAAAGAAACGCTCATCGCACCCCACCTCTTTGTCCGTTGTCAGCATCTATCAAGGCAAGGAATGTATCCTCCAAATTATCCGTAGGGTAGCCCTGTGACGCTGCGATGAATTTAAGCTGTTCAAGTGTTCCCTCAAACAACAAATGACCGTGATTCAGGATACCAATGGTATCAGCCATTAGTTCTATTTCGGAAAGCAAATGCGACGATACCAAAACGGTACAATCAAACTTTTCAGGTAAAGAACGGATCAGCGTTCGGATTTCGTGGATACCGACAGGGTCAAGTCCGTTTGTTGGTTCGTCCAAAATCAAGATTGGCGGTTTTCCAATCAAGGCGCTTGCAAGACCTAACCTCTGTTTCATTCCAAGGGAATATTTTTTTGCAAGCCGCTTTTTAAATTGCGTCAGCCCCACAATTTCAAGAGCTTCCGCTACGGAGGATTTGGGAAGTCCCAATATTTTACGGATAATTTCGAGATTTTCTTCACCGCTTAGGTTTCCGTAAAAGGCGGGAGCTTCAATAAACGAGCCTATTTCTTTCAGAATCTGCACTCTGTTATCGGGATACTTTTTTCCGTCAATCGTAAATGAGCCGCTTGTCGGTTTAGTAAGCTCCAAAAACATTTTCATAGTAGTGGATTTTCCGGCTCCGTTCGGACCGAGAAAGCCATAGACAGCACCTTTCGGAATATGCAGATTGATACCTGAAACCGCTGTAAAATCCGCATACGATTTCGTTAAGTTTTGAGTTTCAATGATATTCATTGTTTTTTTGCTCCTTTCTCATCATTGCAAGTACATTATAATTTATCAACCTTGTGCTAACCTTCTCGTGTCCTTACATTTGCCTTACATTTCATCGTATATTAGAAAATGACACATTTCTATGGTATAATAAGAAATATAAAGGAGGTAGACCTATGGACTTTGATTACTTGAAGCAAAAACGCATTTTGCTTGTCGATGATGAGCAGGAGCTTTTAGATATGGTTATTTCTATCTTAAATGAGGACGGATTTCAAAATATCAAAACGGCAAAAACGGTGGCTGAAGCGATTGTTATTTCTGAAACTTACCAACCTGAGCTTGCCATTCTTGATGTAATGCTCCCTGACGGGAGTGGATTTGATCTGATGGAACGGATTAAAAAAACGGCTGATTATCCTGTGTTGTTTTTAACTGCCCGTGGCGAGGATGACGATAAATTCCGTGGCTTTGGTCTTGGTGCAGACGATTATATTGTAAAGCCGTTTTTGCCAAAAGAGCTTTTGTTTCGTGTGAGCGCCATTCTTCGCAGGAGTTATAAAGCCGATAATCCCCTTGTGAAACTACATGACAGCGAAATTGATTTTGAGCGTGCAGAGATCATAAAAAACGGAGAGCATATTCCTCTTACGGCAAAAGAACACAACATCCTCTCTGCTTTATATCGAAACGCAGGACGAATCGTTACGATTGACGCCCTTTGTGAAGCAGCTTGGGGTGATAATCCTTTTGGTTATGAAAACTCGCTGATGGCACATATCCGCCGTATCAGAGAAAAAATTGAAGTAAATCCGTCCCAGCCTGTTTCACTGATAACAGTTAAGGGACTTGGGTACAAGCTCGTTATGGAGGGCAAGTGATATGAAAAGCGTACCGAAACTAATACGGCGCTTTGTCGGTATTATGCTCTTGTCCTCGGTGCTGCTCATTATTCTAAACCTTGCTTTATTGGTGATATATACGCTCAACCAAGCACCAAACAGTTCCCCTTGGATGACAGCACAAAAGGTTGCCGATAATTTGTTGCAGGATGATAATGGATATGTTTTGACCGAAGATATAGAAATTGAACTCCAAAATACGAATGGTTGGGCAATTTTTATTGATAACGCAACAATGAATGTTGTATGGCAAACGGATAATCTTCCCGAAACCGTACCTATGTCATACACCGTTTCAGATATAGCGAACCTTACCCGTGGCTATATAGACGGATACCCCACATTTACAGGCGAGGCAGAAAATGGACTTGTGGTTCTCGGTTATCCGAAAGACAGTTTTTGGAAACATATGTGGCCGAGTTGGGATTATAATTTAATTGCCAACTTGCCCAAAACGGTTCTTTCTGTTTTAGCAATCAATATAGCCTTGATTTTTATAATCTATGTGATTGCCAATTCCAAGCTGTTAAAATCCGTGAAACCGATAGTCAGCGGAATACAGGCTTTGTCTACGAATGAAGAAGTCCATCTCCGAGAAAAAGGGCTTTTATCCGAGCTTGCGGTAAACATTAACAAGACCTCAGATATTTTGCAAACGCAAAACAGACAGCTCCGCAAAAAAGAAACCGCAAGAGCAAATTGGATTGCAGGGGTATCCCACGACATACGAACACCGCTGTCAATGGTAATGGGATATGCCGGACAGTTAGAAAACGATATGCAGCTATCAGAAGATAACCGCAAAAAAGCCACGGTTATTGTACGGCAAAGTGAGCGAATGAGAAACCTAATTAACGACTTGAATCTTGCCTCCAAGCTGGAATATAATATGCAGCCAATTAACCCTAAAAAGCAAAATTTAATTGCTGTTATCCGTCAGGTTGTGGTCGATTTCATCAATATGAATATTGATGAAAAGTACACGATTGAGTGGAAAACGGACGAAACCTTAACCTCCTGCCCTATATATATTGATAAAGACTTAATTAAACGAGCAGTAAGTAATCTCATTCAGAACAGCATAAATCATAACGAGCAAGGCTGCCATATCTTCGTTCGTGTTATATCTAAAGATAATGTTTGTACTGTCGTTGTTGCCGATGATGGTATAGGTGCAACAGATAAACAGATTGAAAAACTGAACAATACGCCGCATTATATGGTGTGTGATGAAAAAACAACTGAACAACGCCACGGTTTAGGCTTGCTCATTGTTAAGCAAATCATATTTGCACACAACGGAAAAATGTTGATAAAGCATAGTGAATACGGCGGTTTTGAAGTCGATTTGAGTTTGCCGATTACTATGTAAAGTGAAAGAGGAACGTGACCGTCATCAGTTTCGGTAATCTGCGTTTCGATTTTGCTTTCCGTTCGGGAGGATATGACGTTCATCTCCCAAAAGATGTCCTTCAGGATTTGCTTATTGGAATCGTCCATTGTCGCAACTTCTTGGGGATTATCCTGATCCTTATTCGTTTTAACAGCGTAAACCGCAAGAACCTCCTTCCATACAGCACGACTTCCGCTCATTTCAAGTACATCATAGGATACTGCGTCCTTTTCAGCTTGCAGCTTTGGTGCTATACTAAAAAAGTGGACAGCAAAAAGCGAAAGATGGTATAATAATAAAAAAGGAGAGAAAGACATGGAAAACACCAAGTATACAGAGGAATTTAAGCAAAGCATAGTAAGCTTGTA
>CABUCT010000062.1 GCA_902490145.1 uncultured Oscillospiraceae bacterium | reverse complement strand
ATAGTTCCAACCGTCAGCTGCCCTCACCTTCCCGAAAACACCAAACCGGCAAGCGAACTTAATGACATTAAAATCGATCAGGTCGTGATAGGAAGCTGTACCAACGGACGAATGGAAGACATGGAAGCCGCCTATAAAATCTTAAAAGGTAACAAGATAGCAAACGGAGTACGCTGCATTATTATCCCCGCAACAATGCAGATCATGAAGGAATGTGTGGAACGCGGATATGTATCTGCTTTTATTGATGCAGGAGCTGTTGTTTCAACTCCCACCTGCGGACCGTGTCTCGGAGGATACATGGGTATTCTTGCCTCAGGAGAAAGATGCATCGCCACCACCAACAGAAACTTTGTCGGAAGAATGGGGCATGTCAACAGCGAAGTGTATCTTGCCTCACCTGCGACAGCTGCCGCAAGTGCTTTGACAGGATATATCACCGAATATAAGGAGGCATAATCTCATGAATACAGAAGGTAAAGTTTTCAAATACGGCGATAATGTGGATACCGACGTTATCATTCCGGCAAGATATTTAAACACACCAAATGCTAAAGAACTTGCACTTCATTGTATGGAAGATATTGACGGCTCCTTTGTTAAAAATGTCGAGAAAGGCGATATAATAGTCGCCGGATGGAATTTCGGTTGCGGTTCTTCAAGAGAGCATGCTCCGCTGGTCATCAAAACCTGCGGAACAGGGTGCGTTATTGCCAAAAGTTTTGCCCGCATATTTTATCGTAATGCGATCAATATCGGACTTCCTATATTAGAATGTTCGGAGGCATGTGATGAAATTTCAGCAGATGATAAGGTGTCGGTTAATTTCGACTCCGGCGAAATTCGCAACATTACAACAGGAAAGGTATACAAAGCACAGCCCTTCCCTCCTTTTATCCAAAACATTATAAGTGCAGGCGGTTTGCTGGCTTCACTGAAAAAGCAGGAGGGAAACAGTAATGAATAAAACCATTGCACTTATCCCAGGGGATGGAATCGGTCCGGAAATCGTTTGTCAGGCAAAGAAGGTGCTTGAAAATACAGCTAAACTTTTCGGTCATAACTTTTCATTTGAAGATATTGACATGGGCGGTATTGCCATTGATAAATGGGGAGAGCCCCTTCCAGAGAAAATGCTTGATAAGTGTTTAGCTTCCGACAGCGTATTACTAGGAGCGGTAGGAGGCAGCAAATGGAATGATGTCCCCGGAGAAATGCGTCCTGAAAAAGGCCTTTTAAAACTTCGTGCAGGCATGGGAGTATACAGCAACAACCGTCCCGCCAAAATTTGGCCACAGCTTGCAAGTGCTTCTCCGCTCAAACCTTCTATTGTTGAAAAAGGAATTGACTTTATTATTGTCCGTGAGCTGATCGGAGGAATCTATTTCGGTGAACATAAAACAACTGAGGAAAACGGACAAAAAAAAGCCACTGATCTTCTTAATTATACTGAAAAGGAAATCGAAAGAGTAGGAAGAATCGGTTTTGAAACAGCAAAAAAACGCAACAAGCAGCTTTGTTCTGTTGAAAAGAGCAATGTACTTGATTCAAGCCGTCTTTGGAAATCAGTTATGCACAAATTGGCGGATGAATATCCCGATGTTACTTTAACGGACATGCTGGTTGACAATTGTGCAATGCAAATCGTGAAAAATCCTTCTCAATTCGACGTCATTGTAACAGAAAATATGTTTGGAGATATTTTATCTGATGAAGCTTCTATGATTACAGGTTCAATCGGCATGATCCCTTCCTCAAGTCTCGGTTCTTCTTCCTGCGGTTTATATGAACCGATCCACGGTTCTGCTCCTGATATCGCCGGAATGGACATTGCTAATCCGATTGGTACTATTCTTTCAGCAGCAATGATGCTTCGATACAGTTTCGACATGTCCGATGAGGCAAACTGTATTGAAAAAAGTGTTTCTGATGTTCTTGATCAAAATTATCGGACTGCCGACATAATGCCATCCGATCCCGAAGAAACAGTAAAATGCATAAAAGTCGGCTGTTCTGAAATGGGCGATTTGATTGTAAAATGTTTAAGAAAGAGGTAAAAGAATGCAATTATCCGGTTCTGACATAATTGTTAAAACGCTAATTGAACAGAATTGTAAGGTTGTCTTCGGATATCCCGGAGGACAAATTATCAACGTTTATGATTCGTTATATAAATACAGCGATGAAATTGAACATATACTAACCGCACACGAACAAGGAGCAGTCCACGCTGCAGATGGCTTTGCCCGAACTACCGGTAAAGCCGGAGTCGTTATTTCAACATCGGGCCCAGGTGCAACAAATCTGGTAACAGGAATTGCAACTGCTTATCTTGATTCCATCCCTTTGATTGCAATCACCGGAAATGTACCAACATCTCAAATCGGTACAGACAGTTTTCAGGAAATCGATATTACCGGTATCACCCTTCCTATCACCAAACATAATTATTTTGTCAGCGATGTAAATGAACTTGCAGATACAATTCGCGAAGCTTTTAAACTGGCTGTCTCCGGCAGACCCGGACCGGTTCTGATTGACGTTCCGAAAGATGTTCAGATAGCTATGTGTGAATATTCCCCCAAACCGGCTGTTACTGCTGATGAGCAGAAGCCCGCCAAACAAATTCGAATTGAAGAAATGGCGAGATGTATAAATGAATCCGAAAAGCCTTATATCTATTTTGGCGGTGGATTAATTTCCGGAAATGCACAGGAAGTAATGCTGGAACTTGCGGAGAAAATCGATGCTCCTATCGGATGTTCTATGATGGGGATATCAGGTATACCAACGAATCATCCTCGCTTTTTGGGCATGCAGGGAATGCACGGACACTATGCTTCATCTATGGCTATGCATAATGCCGATTGTATAATCTCTCTCGGAGTAAGATTTAACGATCGAGTAACGGGTAACCGTTCTAAATTTGCAACAAAAGCCAAAATAGTACATATTGATATTGACGGTTCTGAATTATCAAAAACCGTCAATGCTTACAGCGGACTTCGAGGAGACATTAAACTCACATTGGAAAATTTAATGCCGCTGATAAATAAAGTACAGCATCCTAAATGGCAGGAAATGATCAATGAATTTAAAAAAGATGAACTTGATCATTCTGATCATCGTAAGGAACTTACTCCCAAAAACGCAATATTAACACTCAATAAATATCTCGGAGAAAACACTCCGGTTGCAACAGATGTCGGTCAACATCAAATGTGGGCTGCACAGAATTTGTCGTTCAAAAGAAGCCGTCGCTTTGTTTCAAGCGGAGGGCTTGGAACAATGGGCTTCGGAATGGGAGCAGCTATCGGAGCCGCTTACGGAACCGGAGAAAGAACAGTTCTTATAACAGGTGACGGAAGTTTCGGCATGTGCCTTAATGAACTTGCCACTGCGGTGTCATATAATATACCGATCGTTATTATGATCATGAATAACGGCGTACTCGGAATGGTTCGCCAATGGCAAACCCTGTTCTTTGACAAACACTATTCCAATACGGTTTTAAATCGGAAAACAGACTTTATTAAACTTGCTGAGGCATTCGGTGCAAAGGGAGAAGCTGTTATAAGCTTAGAACAGCTGGACAAGGCTCTCTCTCATGCTTTTAAGTCTGATTGTCCATATGTTATAGATTGTTCTATTGACAAGGATGAATTTGTGCTTCCTATGCTTCCTCCTGGCGGTTCTATGGATGATATTATAGTAAAGGTGGGTGATTGATTTGAACAGATATACTGTAGCTGTTTTGGTTCGAAATAAATTCGGTGTACTTAACCGTGTAACAAGTATGTTTCGCCGCAGGCAGTTTAACATCACCGCACTGACTGTCAGTGAAACCGAATCAAATGATTATTCAAGAATTACAGTACTTTTTGACGGTGAAGAGATCAAAAAGCAGCAGCTTATAAATCAGTTGTACAAGCTTCCTGACATATGTTCCATCAAAGAGCTTTCAAAAGAGGACTCGGTAAGCATAGAACTCATGCTTATAAAGGTTGAAAACAAATCTGAAACAAGAGAGGAAATTTTGGCCGCAGCTCAAGCTTTTCAGGCAAAAACAGTTGATTATTCTAAAGATTCAATCATTTTTGAGTTAACTGATGAAGCAAGACGTATTGATGATTTTATCAATCTCATGAGAGATTATAAAATACTTGAAATCTGTCGCACAGGAATAGTTTCCCTTGAAAAAGGAAGTTCCACAATAAGAAGAGTAACCAATTATTAAAAATATTTATTAAAGGAGTAAATATCATGGCAAGAATTTTTTATCAACAAGACTGCGATCTTCAAAAACTCAGCAACAAAACAGTTGCTATCATCGGCTATGGCTCACAGGGTCATGCTCATGCTCTTAACCTTAAAGACAGCGGTATTAACGTTATCGTTGGTCTTTATGAAGGAAGCAAAAGCTGGGCTAAGGCCGAAAGCCAGGGTCTTAAGGTTATGACGTCGGCTGAAGCTGCAAAAAATGCTGATGTAATTATGATCCTCATCAATGATGAAAAACAGGCAAAGCTTTATAAAGAAAGCATTGAACCCAATCTTACAGAAGGCAAAACATTAGCATTTGCTCATGGTTTCAATATTCATTTTGGTTGTATCAAACCTCCGAAGAATGTAAATGTTATTATGATCGCTCCAAAGGGTCCTGGTCACACCGTCAGAAGTGAATATGTTGCAGGCAAAGGTGTTCCCTGCCTCATTGCAGTTGAACAGGATGCCACAGGTGATGCTTTGGATATTGGTCTTGCATACGCACTGGGTATAGGCGGAGCAAGAGCAGGCGTTCTTGAAACCACCTTCCGCACTGAAACCGAAACCGATCTTTTCGGTGAGCAGGCTGTTCTTTGCGGCGGAGTTTGTGCCCTTATGCAGGCAGGATTTGAGACTCTTGTTGAGGCAGGCTATGATCCGAGAAATGCATATTTTGAATGCATTCATGAAATGAAGCTTATTGTTGATCTTATCTATCAAAGCGGTTTTGCAGGTATGCGTTATTCAATCTCTAATACTGCTGAATACGGCGATTATATTACCGGACCAAAGCTCATAACCGAAGAGACCAAAAAGACCATGAAAAAGATTCTTAAGGATATTCAGGACGGAACATTTGCCAAAGACTTCCTCCTCGATATGTCTGATTCAGGAGCTCAGGTTCACTTCAATGCTATGCGTAAGCTTGCTTCAGAGCATCCGTCAGAGGTTGTAGGCGAAGAAATCCGCAAGCTTTACAGCTGGAACGGCGAAGACAAATTAATTAATAACTAATCACAGTTAATTTTTATCAATCCTCTGCCCAGAAAGGAAATTGAACTTGATGAAAAGCAATAAAATTAAATGCGGCGATCAAAATGCACCGCATCGAGCATTGTATCATGCACTCGGTCTTACACAGGAAGAAATCGACCGTCCGCTTATCGGAATAGTAAGTTCCTACAATGAAATAGTTCCGGGACATATCAACATTGATAAAATTGTTGAAGCCGTTCGAATGGGCGTCGCCATGGCAGGCGGAACACCTATCGTTTTTCCTGCTATTGCTGTATGTGATGGCATCGCTATGGGGCACACAGGCATGAAATATTCTTTGGTTACACGCGACCTTATTGCAGATTCCACTGAAGCTATGGCTATGGCTCACGGATTTGACGGACTTGTTATGGTTCCAAACTGTGATAAAAATGTACCGGGTTTGCTTATGGCAGCTGCAAGACTGAACATTCCTTCAATTTTTGTCAGTGGAGGTCCCATGCTCGCAGGACATATTGACGGTACTAAAATAAGTTTTTCATCTATTTCAGAAGCTGTCGGTCAGTTCAATGCAGGAAAAATCACTGAAGAAAAGCTGAAAGAATTCGAGTGCAAAACCTGTCCCACCTGCGGTTCTTGTTCAGGAATGTATACTGCAAATTCTATGAACTGCCTTACCGAGGCACTTGGTATGGGATTACGCGGCAACGGAACTATTCCGGCCGTCTATTCTTCAAGAATTAAACTTGCAAAGCATGCCGGTATGGCTATAATGGAACTTGTTCGCAAGAATATCTGTCCACGTGACATTATGACAAAAGAAGCCATTATGAATGCACTTACTGTTGATATGGCACTTGGCTGTTCTACCAACAGTATGTTGCATTTGCCCGCCATTGCTCACGAATGCGGTATTGAAATTAATCTTGATATTGCTAATGATATTAGTGCAAAAACTCCAAATTTGTGTCATCTTGCTCCCGCCGGAAAAACATATATAGAGGAGCTTGATGAAGCGGGCGGAGTTTATGCGGTTATGAATGAGCTTAATAAAAAGAAGCTTATTAACACCAATTGTATGACCGTAACGACCAAAACCATCGGAGAAAACATTGAAGGCTGTATCAATCTTAATGAAAATGTTATTCGTCCTATTGAAAATCCATACAGTGAAACGGGCGGAATAGCTGTATTAAGAGGAAATCTTGCACCGGAAGGAAGCGTTGTTAAACGGTCTGCTGTTTTACCTGAAATGCTTTGTCATGAAGGTCCTGCAAGGGTGTTTGATTGCGAAGAAGATGCACAGAAGGCTATAAATGCAGGATGTATAAAAGCCGGCGATGTCGTGGTTATCAGATATGAAGGTCCAAAAGGCGGCCCCGGAATGCGTGAAATGCTCAATCCTACATCTGCCATTATGGGTATGGGACTTGGTAACAGCGTTGCTCTTATCACCGATGGCAGATTCAGTGGTGCAACAAGAGGTGCTTGTATCGGACATATCACACCCGAAGCTGCATCAGGCGGATTGATCGGTATTGTTAAAGACGGCGATATTATAAGTATTGATATTCCAAATAATAAGTTGGAACTCAAAGTTGATAAAGCGGAAATAGATCAAAGGATGAAAGACTTTGTCCCTAAAACAAAAGAGCTTTCGGGATACCTCAAACGTTATGCAAAAATGGTTTCCGGAGGTGCTTCGGGAGCAATTCTAAACTAATATGGAAAAACAAGAATTATTACAATTAAAGAATTCGCTTTTATCATTAACGGTATTTCGCCAGCTTTTAAAAGATCCGATTCTTTCAGCATTATATAATTATCTTTCAGCACTTGAGACAGAAGAAACTGTAAAAGCTGTATCTGCATATTCAGAATTTGTCGGAAAACTCTATGAGGCGA
>CABUCT010000061.1 GCA_902490145.1 uncultured Oscillospiraceae bacterium | reverse complement strand
ATCTGATTTGAGGTGATAAAATGTCAGTCGAATCAATGGAGCTTGCCACCATAGGAGGCAGCTTCGAGAATCTCGATAAAACTTTGGACGTATGCCGAACCTGCGGATGTTTTCAACCTGAGAATATGTCATTTTCGGGTGGAGCTTCAAGGCTCAGCGAAAACAATCCTTATCGACCGATGCTTGAAAGGCTTAATTCCCTGCTTAAATCCACAGGTATTGAACCTTCACCCACCGACTGTGATGATATTCCGCTTTCTCCGGAAGAAGTGCGGGAAAAGATTGACAACGTTGAAAGTGATCTTGGAAAATTCAGAGATGAAATTTCCGCAATAGAAAAAGAACAAGATTATTGCAATGTTGCGATTCAGCTGTTGGAACATTTTCCAAAGCTTGATATCCCGCTCAGTGAGCTTATCGATTGTAAATTTGTATCAATCCGGCTCGGCCGACTTCCGGTCAGCGGTTACAAACTGCTTTCTGCATATGCTGACAATCCCGATGTTCTTTTCTATACATTCTCAAGCGATAAAGATTATTACTGGGGAATGTATATTGTATCCAATGAATATGTGCAAGAGGTCGATCGCATCTTTGCCGGACTTTCATTTGAACAGTTTCGAATTCCGGAATCGTTCTCAGCTCCCGCAGAGGCTATCACAAATCTTAAGGATCAACTTGAAAGTGATCGCGAACGATTGGATAAAATCAACTCTGAGCTTTCGGAATATCTTAAAGATCAGTATGACAGCATAAATAAGCTTTATTCAAAGCTCAGTATGCTTAACTCAAGATTTGAACTTAGAAAATATGTTTCAAAGCAAGGCGAGCACTTTGTAATGATGGGATGGTTCCCCACATCACAAAAGGACAGGCTTATAAAAGCACTCAATTCTATTGATACTGTAAGCGTCAGCATCACAAAAAACAAAAGCGATGATCGCTTGTCGCCGCCTGTAAAACTCAAAAACAATTTTTTCACCCGTCCGTTTGAGTTCTATATCAAAATGTTCGGTGTTCCGAAATACGGAGAAATCGACCCAACCGCCTTTGTTGCAATTACATATACTCTGCTTTACGGCATAATGTTTGCCGATCTGGGCCAAGGACTGATCTTATCCATTGTGGGATTCCTTATGTATAAGTTAAAGGGCATGGAGCTTGGAAAACTTATTATTCCATGCGGAATATTCGGTTCTTTCTTCGGTCTTATATTCGGCTCGGTGTTTGGATTTGAACACGCACTCGACGGATTTTATCGCAAACTCGGATTTTCTGAAAAGCCGATTGAAGTTATGTCTTCCGAAAACATTATATATGTTCTGTTCTCGGCTGTCGGTATCGGTGCTGTATTAATGCTGATTGCACTATTACTTAACATTTATTCAAAATTTAAGCAAGGAAATCCCGGAGCTGCAATATTCGGAGAAAACGGCATTGTTGGATTTGTTTTCTATTCGGGTGTTCTTCTTATAATCGGCAATATATTGCTGAAGCTTGGAATTCCGACACTACCTCTCATTCTTATCGGATGTGTTTTACCGATTGCCTGCATTTGGCTTAAAGAGCCTCTTGAAAAACTCGTAAACGGAGAAAAAGACTGGCAACCCGAAAGTTGGGGCGGATACCTCGTTCAGGGGTTCTTTGAAGTTTTTGAAAGCGTACTTTCATATGTAACAAATACCGTTTCATTCCTTCGTGTCGGAGCTTTCGTGCTGGTTCACGCCGGAATGATGAGCGTTTTCTTCACTCTTGCAGATATGGCGGGAGGAACAAGCGGTATTGCAGGATGTATTATTGTAATTTTCGGTAATATTTTCGTAATTGTGCTTGAAGGTCTGCTTGTTGGCGTTCAAAGTCTTCGTCTCGAATTCTACGAGATGTTCAATCGTTTCTTTGAGGGTTCAGGACACGAGTTCAGCCCTATAAAATATTAATATCTTCGGAGGTACTAAAAATGTCTGTTTTATTTTCTGTCATAATGTTTATCATTCCGCCTATTGCAATATTCACCGCTATATATACTGCTCTGCGTTGCTTTAAAAAAGGAGCAACGCCGACTAAAGCAATGAAAGTTCATTTTTCAACGCTTGTCGTAATGACCGCATTGTGCATTGCAGGAGCCATGACTGTATTTGCAGATACAGGTGATGCTGCCGCTGCTGTAGCCTCAAATGCTGAAGGTCTTAAATATATTGCTGCAAGCCTTTGTACCGGTATTGCTTCTATTGGCGGCGGTATTGCTCTTGGTGCCGGTATTCCTGCTGCTATCGGTGCAACTACCGAAGATCCGAAAGCATTCGGTAAAGCACTTATTTTCGTTGCTCTTGGTGAAACCCTTGCACTTTACGGCGTAATCATTTCCTTTATGATAATCAGTGCATAATTTTATCCGAAGGGAAATATAAAAAATGCGTTTCAAGCTTATAAGCGATAATCATGACACCCTTGTCGGCATGAGACTTGCCGGAATCGAAGGGGTTATTACTCATGACCGTGATGGTGTCATTAACGCACTGAACCAAGCTGCCGAGGACAGTTCGGTCGGTGCAATACTCATAACCGAAAAGCTTATGGACATGGCCACCGATGTTATCGATGATTTTAAATTAAACCGTCCGAATCCACTTATTATAAGTATTCCAGACCGTCATGGATCAGGCCGTTCGGGTGACTCAATCACACGTTATATACGTGAAGCTATCGGAATAAAAATTTGAGGTGTGAATAATGCCTAAATCCAAAATAGATGTTTTAATAAATAACATTTCTGAAAGTGCCCGACTTCAAAGACAAGATATCATTTCGCAGGCTGAACAGCGTCTTTCCGAAGCACTTTCCCGTGCAAACGAACAATATTCCTTTGAAATTTCAGAAGCAAAAAAACGGGAAATTTCAGATATAAACACTAAATCCGGAATAAGTATTTCCACTGCGGAAAGCACTGCAAGAGCCGGACTTTTCAAACGCCGAGAGGAAATTCGTGTTGAGATCTTTAAAGAAGCCGAGAAATGCATAGCTGATTTCACTAAGACTAGTGCTTATAAAGATTTACTTATCTCCTCTGCCAAAAAAATTGCTCAGAAAATGAACGGTCAATGTGCCGAGCTTATCATTCGCGAAGCTGACAAAAAATATGCTGCGGATATTTGTGCTTATCTTGGCAACTCCATAACTCTTCATATCGATAATCACATAAAGCTTGGCGGAATTATCGTGAAATCATCTGACAGGCAAATGATGATTGACGACACTCTTGACGAACGGCTGAACAGCCAGCAAAAATGGTTTATGGAAAATTCAGGACTGATTGTTGAATAAATTCAGACAATCGGTCGCTTCTTTGGAGGCGAAAGCTTTGAAAAATAAGGTTATATACGGGATAAACGGACCGGTTGTTACGGTTAAAGATACATCTGATTTCTCTATGCAGGAAATGGTTTATGTCGGCAATGAACGTCTTGTTGGTGAAGTTATCGGAATTAAAGACGACACTACAACCATTCAGGTTTATGAGGTTACTACAGGACTGAAGCCAGGTGAACCGGTTATTCCTTCCGGAAACCCATTGGCACTTGTTTTGGGCCCCGGGATTTTGGGAAATATCTTTGACGGAATTGAACGCCCACTTCCCGAACTTGAAGAAAAATACGGTCCTTTTATTCAAAGAGGAAATACAGTATCACCTCTTAACACACAGCGGGAATGGGATGTAACCGTTACTGCAAAGGTAGGCGACTTTTTAAACGGTGGTGAAATTTACGCCACCTGTCCCGAGACTTCTTCAATTGTACATAAAATTATGGTTCCCCCAAATATGTCGGGCAAAGTAACTTTTGCTGCTCAAAACGGAAAATATAAGCTTACCGATAAAATTGTCACTATAAAAAACAATGACATCGGCATGGAAATGGAATTGACCCTTTGTCAATTCTGGCCTATACGTCAGCCCCGCCCCACAAAAGAACGTCTGACCGTAACACGCCCGCTCATAACCGGGCAAAGAGTTATCGACACGCTGTTTCCTGTTGCTAAAGGCGGTGCCGCCGCTATTCCGGGCGGATTCGGAACCGGAAAAACAATGACACAGCATCAGCTGGCAAAATGGAGTGATGCTGATATAATCATATACGTCGGATGCGGTGAACGCGGAAATGAAATGACGCAGGTTCTTGATGAATTCGGAGGTCTTATTGATCCAAGAACCGGAAAAGAGCTTCGTGACCGCACAGTTCTTATTGCAAACACTTCAAATATGCCTGTTGCCGCTCGTGAGGCGTCTATTTACACCGGCATTACCCTTGCTGAGTATTACCGCGATATGGGTTATGATGTTGCAATGATGGCCGACTCAACCTCCCGCTGGGCAGAAGCCTTGCGTGAGATTTCAGGCAGATTGGAAGAAATGCCTGCTGAGGAAGGCTTCCCTGCATATCTGCCGTCCCGCCTTTCAGCTTTCTATGAAAGAACCGGGAACTTCGAAACCCTTTCTCACACACAGGGATCAATCACCGTTATCGGTGCAGTATCTCCCCAAGGTTCTGATTTCTCTGAACCTGTAACTCAAAATACCAAGCGTTTTACCCGCTGCTTTTGGGCTTTGGACAAAAACCTTGCATATTCAAGACACTATCCTGCAATAAACTGGATGGAAAGTTATTCAGAATATGACAGCGAGTTATCCTCTTGGTACAATGACAACGTAAATCCATTATTTATGAGATGCCGTGCCGAAATACTTTCGATTCTCCGTGAGGAAAGCTCACTTATGGAGATCGTTAAGCTCATCGGATCGGATGTTCTTCCGGATTATCAAAAGCTGATTATGGAAATCGCAAAGGTTATCCGCGTTGGATTTTTACAGCAGAATGCATATCATAAAGACGACACATATGTTCCGCTGGAAAAACAGTATCTTATGATGAAAACCATTCTTCATCTTAATTCAAAAGCTAAAGCTGTAACAGATGCAAATATACCTTTAAATAAACTTATTCAAACCGGAATTTTTGACCGGCTTACTAAAATGAAAAGCGAAATTCCCAATAATGATACACAAAAGTTTGACGATATTGAAAAAGAAATTGATAAAACCATTTCTGAAGTTCTTCGCTCACAAAGATAGGAGGCAATACTTTTGATCACCGAACACATTGGACTAAAAGAAATAAGCGGATCGCTGGTTGCACTTACGGGCGTTCACGGCGTGGCTAATGAAGAAGTTGTTCGACTTTATACTGCCTCGGGTGAAGAAAGAGTCGGACGAGTTGTTCAGCTCGACGGAGACCGTGCAGTTATTCAGGTTTTTGAGGGCACTTCAGGTATTTCTCTTGAAGACACCCGTACCATTTTTACTGCAAGACCGATGGAAATGACCTTGGCACCCGAAATGTTAGGAAGAATTTTCTCCGGTGCAGGTGTTCCCCGTGATGGACTCGGAGAGATATATTCATCTGCCAGACGTGATATCAACGGTGCTCCGATAAATCCCGTTTCACGCGAATATCCGCGAAACTTTATTCAAACCGGAATTTCTTCAATCGATGCTATGTCCACTCTTATCAGAGGACAAAAACTCCCTATTTTCTCAGGTGCCGGAATGAAACACAATGAACTTGCCGCCCAAATCGTTCGTCAGGCCAAAATTTCTTCAAAACACGGAGAAAACGAAGATTTTGCTGTGGTATTTGCTGCAATGGGAGTTAAAAACGACGTTGCTGAGTATTTTCGCCGTTCCTTTGAATCATCGGGTGTTCTTAAGCGAGTCGTTATGTTCCTTAATCTTTCTAATGACCCGATTATCGAACGTATTCTCACCCCAAGACTCGCACTTACTGCTGCTGAATATCTTGCTTTTGACCTTGGTATGCACATTTTGGTCGTTATGACCGATATGACTGCATATGCAGAAGCCTGCCGTGAGTTCAGTTCATCAAAAGGAGAAATTCCGAGCCGGCGAGGATTCCCCGGTTATCTTTATTCAGACTTCGCGTCTCTCTATGAAAGAGCAGGTATGATAAAGGGGAAAAAAGGGTCGGTAACACAAATCCCGATTCTGACTATGCCGAATAACGATATCACACATCCTGTTCCTGACCTCACCGGATATATAACCGAAGGACAGATTGTGCTTGACCGCACTCTTGACGCTACCGGTGTTTATCCTCCCGTCGGAGTATTGCCGTCGCTTTCCCGACTTATGAAAGACGGAATCGGTGCCGATATGACCAGAGACGACCATGCCGCTTTGTCAAATCAGCTTTTTGCCGCTTGTGCCAAAGTACAGGATGCCCGATCACTCGCTTCGGTTATCGGTGAAGATGAGCTTTCCGATATCGATAAGCTTTATATTGAATTTGGAAAGCGTTTTGAGAAGGAGTTCCTCACACAAGGTGAAAATGAGAATCGTTCAATAACCGAAACTCTTGATCTCGGCTGGAAACTCTTGTCGCTCCTTCCCCGCACTGAGCTTGACCGTATTGACGAAAAAACTTTAAATGAACATTACAGAAAATAGGTCTTGAAAAGGAGGCTCAAATATGGAAGCAAATGTAAGCCCGACAAAAGCAAATCTTATGGCAGCCAAAAAATCTCTGGCTCTTGCCGAAACGGGTTATAATCTGCTTGACCGCAAAAGAAATATTCTGGTCCGAGAAACTATGAGCCTAATTGATTCCGCTTCAGAAATTCAGGGAAAGATTGATAAAAGCTTCAGTGAAGCCTATAAAGCCCTTGAAAAGGCTAATATAACACTCGGTGTATGTGATGACCTTGCTAATGCCATTCCGATTGAAAACGGACTTAACATAAGCTCTCGAAGCGTCATGGGTGTTGAAATTCCAACCGTGTCTCTCTCCCCGTCATCTGCAGTTAAAAACTATTACGGTTTTTATTCAACCAATTCACTGCTTGATGACGCTTATTTTAAATTTGACGAGGTAAAAAAACTTACGGCTCAGCTCCTTGAAGTGGAAAACAGTGTATATCGGCTTGCAACCGCCATAAGCAAAACCCAAAAGCGTGCAAATGCTCTTAAAAATATAGTTATACCAAGATTTAAAAATCAGATCTCATTTATATCTGAATCGCTTGAGGAAAAAGAGCTTGAAGAACATTCAAGACTTAAAATTATAAAAAGGCAAAAGACCGAATAATCCAAAACCGGGGCGATTAATATCGCCCCGTAGTTTTATATGTTGAATATATTGAT
>CABUCT010000060.1 GCA_902490145.1 uncultured Oscillospiraceae bacterium | reverse complement strand
TACTACCAGAATCATGCTTCCAGGTGCAAAATATTCAATGCCCCCAAAAAACAACTGGATCGATATTCTTGACTCCACTGCCGAAGAAGTTGCACAAAGAATTATTTCAGAAGGTGAAAAACCTCTTCATAAAGCAATTCAAAATACTGTACAAGGTCTTTCTCCGCTCATTTGCAGAGAAATTGAATATCTTACGCTCAAAAATGAAAATGTTTTGGTTTCTGAATTCGGAAGCATTCTTACTTCAAAGCTTATAAAAAACATAAATGATTTAAAAAATATAATCTTAAACAAACATTTCACTCCTATAATTTTAACAGATGACCTCGACAAGCCTTTTGATTTTACATTCATGCCAATTGAACAATACGGATTTAAGGCTAAAATCGAACGATTTGATAGTTTTGGAGCCTGCCTTGATAAATATTATTCAGAAAAAGAGCTAAAATCCCGTATTCACACTGCATCTCAGGATATTTTAAAGGTTCTTACCAATTCAACTCAAAGAATTACAAAAAAAATAAATATTCAAAAAATAGAGCTTAAAAAAGCAAGAAACAGTGAACATTTAAGAAAATACGGTGAACTTATTAAAGCTAACCTGCATTATATTAAGCCGGGATCATCAGTATGCGAGGTAATTGATTACTATTCTCCCGAATGTGAACTCATAAAAATACCGATGAATTCAGCAATCTCACCGGCACAAAATGCACAGAAATATTTCAAAGATTATCGGAAAGCCTGTACCGCAGCACAGCTTCTTGAAGGATTTATCGAAAAAGGAAAACAAGATTTAAAATATCTTGACAGTGTATTTGACGAACTTTCAAGAGCTGTCACAACATCTGAACTCAATGAAATAAGAAATGAGCTTTCAGAACTGGGATTCATTAAAAAACAACATAAATCAAAAATAAAAGAAAAAGAGTTGCCTCCCAAAAAGTTCATTTCGAGTGATGGATTCACTATTTATGCAGGACGAAGTAACCGTCAAAATGACAGATTAACACTAAAAGAATCCGGTGGACTTGATATGTGGTTCCATGTAAAAGATATTGCGGGAAGCCATGTAATTGTTAAAAGTGAAACAAGAGATATTCCTGATAGAACTATGACAGAAGCCGCAATAATTGCCGCAACCCTTTCAAAAGCTTCAGACAGTTCCGGCGTTGCAGTTGATTTTTGTCTTGCAAAAAAAGTAAAAAAACCGTCCGGAGCACCTTTTGGTATGGTAATATATGAAAACTACAATACCGCATTTGTAACTCCGAATAAAGATTTGGTAAACAAGCTTTCTTCGGATAAATAAATATTTCTTAATTTACAAAAATCACTTGCTTTTTACATGTTTTAGTGGCAAAATAAATCCAGCAGTATATAGTGGAGGAAAAAAATGAAACATCAACTTATGGTCGTTTTGAATCTCGGCGGTTCTCAAGCACAAACAGTAGCAAGAAAAGTTCGGGAATGTAATGTTTACTGTGAGGTATACCCTTTTACAGTTGCAGAAGACACAATTAAATCAATGTCACCAAAGGGCATTATTATTACCGGCGGATTCGGCGATGTTCCCGAAATTCGTCACGAGAAACTTACATGGGTTG
Source organism: uncultured Oscillospiraceae bacterium (assembly GCA_902490145.1). Taxonomy (GTDB): domain Bacteria; phylum Bacillota; class Clostridia; order Oscillospirales; family Acutalibacteraceae; genus UMGS1484. The sequence goes on along the minus strand of CABUCT010000060.1, from coordinate 5,855 downwards.
ATAATATCGGAGTCCCTGTCCTTGAAATAGGTCAAGGAGCTTCCATTTCGGTTGAAGCTCTTTCGGGTGGAATCGGGAAAAAATGTCTTGATGCATTTCTTAAGACATCATGTGACTGTGTCGGCGACTGGTCAATTGAAGAGTTTATGACCAATTCAATCAATAATATTCGTGAACAGGTCAAAGACAGCAAGGTTATTCTTGGACTTTCCGGAGGCCTTAATTCGTCTGTTCTTGCCGCTCTTCTTTCAAAAGCAATCGGGCAGCAGCTTATATGTGTCTATATTGATACAGGTCTCATGAGAAAAGATGAAGGAAATCAAATTGAAGAAACATTTTCTTCCATGGATATGACTTTTGTACGAGTAAATGCTGAAACCAACTTTTTATTTAAATTGGTCGGAGTTTCCGATCCTATTAAAAAGAGAAAAATTATTTCCGAAGAATTCTCCAAAATCTTTGAAAAAGAAGTTGAAAAACACGGAGAAGTCGAATACATGGCGAAAGGCACCATATATTCTGACATTGCTGAAAAATTAATTGATAAAAACACTCGAACAGATAACACAACATTCAAAGCAATTCTTGAACCATTAAAGGATTTATTCAAGGATGAGGTAAGAAAACTGGCTCTTGATTTGGGTCTTCCGGATCATATTGTTTATCGTCAGTCCTTCCCTGTACCCGGACTTGCGGTAAGATGTATCGGTTCTATTACTAAAGAACGTCTTGAGATTCTTAAAGAAGCCGATCAAATTTTCTGCGAAGAAATTGAAAAAGCAGGACTTTCAAAAAAGATCAGCCAATATTTTGCTATTATTTCAGATACCAAAACTACCGGCATCAGAAATGATCATCATACATACGAATATACCATTGCTCTTCGTGCAGTAACATCCGATGATGATAAAACAGCATATTGGGTTGAACTTCCATTTGAGCTTATCCGATCAATAAGCAGAAGAATTACCACCGAAGTCAAATTTGTTAACCGTGTAGTTTATGATATTACCGATACTCCCCCGTCAACTGTCGAGTGGGAATAATTTCTACCGTTTTACCGTTTTTCAGATACATTGAAAATAGTTTTTGAAGCATATAAAAAGCAGGATTTCAGTCATTCGGGCTGAAATCCTGCTATTATATAAACTGTCGGAAGGTTGACCTGCCTTAGCAGCTCAAAAATGTAAAATATTAAATTCATATTTTCTGAATACAACACATAAAGCGGTCTGTGTTGTTCAATCCGGCTTTTCACTCCGATATAATAAAGACATCAAATAAAGGAGGCAACAAGCCATGAACACAGATAAGATTTACGCAGAACAGCTCGCTAACGAATACGCACCCAAGGACACTTCAAAGGTAGTCGCTCTTCGCAAACTAGACTCTAAAGCAAAACGCCCTGCTGCTATTTTCACATATACCTTTGGCATTATTTCTGCCTTGATTTTAGGAATTGGTATGTGCCTTTCCATGAAGGTTATAGGAAACGGCAGCAACGTTATGTTTGTTCTTGGAATTATTATCGGTATTATCGGACTCATATGTGCGAGCCTTAACTATCCCATATACAAAAGATTACTGAAAAACGGCAAACAAAAGTATGCTTTTGAGATCATGGAGCTTGCAAAAGAAATCAGTGGAGACTAAAGTATGAAAATGGCAAAGATGATTTTAAGAAAAATACTGTATCCTCCGAAATGGATATTGATTACTGTTCCGCCGATCGTATTTTTCGCACTCATTTTCATATTTGCCACAGACAGAACAGAGAGTACGGCGGCATATCCCATATATGGATTGTCGGCGTACTCTCTTGTGATTTGGATCATCTCTGCTCCGCAACTATTAAGAGAGATTAAAACAGGAATAATGAACAGCAAAGCCGTAAAGAAGATAGCTGACACAAAAATAAGCAGAAGATATCTATCCGATATGGCTTTTCGAGGCAGCATCGGTATCTATCAGGGAATGTCAGTCAATTTTTTACATCTTCTTTTCCGTGTTATTACCGGTATTCGATATGCGTCTGTATGGTTCATTTCTATAGCTATATACTATTTGGTGTTGGGCACTCTGCGTTCATATCTGATTTTCAGTTATCGCCGCAGAAAAAAGTATGGACTGTCCTATGAATATCGTTGCTATCGTCGCACAGCGTGGCTTTTGTTCTTATTAAACATTCCAATGGGCGGCATGATCGTATTGATGATACAGACAAATGCAGGCTATACTTACCCTGGTTATGTGATCTATATATCGGCGTTGTATACTTTCTATACAATGATCATATCGGTCATCAATCTTGTGAAATTCCACAAAATAGGAAGTCCAATCCTGTCCGCCGCTAAAGTGCTGAATTGTGTTGCTTCTATGATGTCAATTCTTGGACTGCAAACAGCCATGATCACTCAATTTTCAGAAGGAAACACGAGTTTTCGCAGGCTGATGAACACCATAACCGGATGCAGCGTATATGGAGTTGTAATTATTATCGCTGTATATATGTTGATTTATTCTGCAAAAAAGCGACTGGAGGAGGTACACTGTGAACAAGTCTGAAAGCAAGTATTTCAATACGGCCGCCCGAATGGACGCGGCTTTTCTGAATCTGCTCGAAAAGAAGGAACTTGAATATATCACAGTAAAGGAAATCTGTGAAAAAGCTGGTGTAAATCGCTCTACCTTCTATCTGCATTATGAGACCGTAAGCGATCTTATTGCTGAATGTGTGGAATATATAAATCAACAATTCTTTGAGAGCATTCAGATCGATCACGCTGAGTTCATGAAAAAAATTCAGAACTGCCCTATGGAGGAGCTGTATCTGATCACTCCGGAATACTTGATCCCGTATCTCAGCTATATAAAGCAAAACCAAAGATTGTTTCAAACAGTGCTGAAAAACGCTGCTACCTTACGAATCAAAGACAGCTATTTAAAGCTGTTTCGATATGTATTCACGCCAATACTCAACCGCTTCCAGGTGCCGCATGAAAATCGGGAATACATGATGGCCTTTTATATTCATGGACTGATAGCGATTATCACTGGATGGCTGGAGCTGGATTGCCGAGATCCCATTGAACGTATCATTGCAGTCATGCAGCAATGTATTTTACCTGCTGAAGGGCTTGATATGTAAGTTTAGATTATATAATATCTTGACAAATCACAAAATATCTGCTATAATATATAAGTTGAACAGCCTAAAGAGCGTAGAATCACAACGATTCTGTGCTCTTATTTTTATGTTCCTCGCAGTTTTCAGGCAGCTTTCTCTCTGATAAAGACTCCGTAATACTATCTTTTCAGGAGGCATTTATGAATCAGTCAGAAACCGGTCAATTTTTAGGAACAGAAAAAATCTCAAAGCTGATACTGAAATTTTCTATCCCCTGCGTACTCTCCCTTTTGGTAAGTGCACTTTATAACATTGTCGATCAAATCTTTATTGGCAACAGTGAACTCAGTACTCTCGGCAATGCAGCAACAGGCGTTGTTTTCCCGATCTTTATAATCGCACAGGCGTTTGCCTGGTGCTTCGGGGACGGCTGTGCCGCCTATCTTAACATTTGTCAGGGCAAGGGTGATACGCAGTATTCGCATAAAGCTATCGGCACGGGTATCCTTATCACGCTTTTGTCAAGCCTGATCCTCATAGTGATTTTCTTTCCGCTGAAAACACAGCTTTTAACGCTGTTCGGTGCTTCGGAAAACAGTATTGGTATGGCGGTAGAGTATTTCAATATCATCTTATCCTTTTTCCCGGTGTACATGCTCTCCAACATGATGAACTCCGTCATTCGTGCGGACGGGAGCCCTGCATGGTCTATGGCTTCTATGCTGCTTGGTGCTGTTATCAACATCATCCTTGATCCCGTTATGATTTTCGGTTTTCACTGGGGAATGACCGGTGCAGCACTCGCTACCGTTATCGGGCAGTTTGTTTCCTTTGTTATCAGCTTGATTTATTTTTTCCGTACCAAAACCTTCAAGCTTACAAAGCAAAGCTTTATTCCTGATTTCAAAGCGTTCAGCGGTGCATTAAAGCTGGGTACATCCTCTTTTATTACACAGATGACAATCGTAATTATTTCACTTGTCTGCAACATCATGCTGGTAAAATACGGTGCACTGTCACAGTATGGTGTGGATATTCCGATTGCCATTATCGGCATTGAAAGCAAGGTCTTCACGGTTGTCATCAATTTGGTCGTAGGAATTGTGCTCGGATGTCAGCCGATCATTGGTTACAATATCGGTGCCAAAAATTACGACAGAGTAAAACAGTTATACAAGTCAATTCTTATGTATACGCTGATCATCGGTGTGGCTTCTACTCTACTGTTTGAACTTGTGCCGCAGGCGGTTGTCGGTGTTTTCGGAAATCCAACTAATATCCCAAACCCCGAAGACTACTGGATTTTTGCCGAAAAGACTTTCCGCATTTTCCTTTCGCTTGTCACCTTCACTTGTACGATGAAAATGACATCGATTTTCTTTCAGGCAGTCGGAAAGCCTGCACAAGCGGTTATTTCTTCCATGATCCGTGACATTATCTGCTTTATTCCGCTGATCCTCATTCTTCCGAGATTTTTCGGCATTGAGGGCATTTTGTTCGCTGCACCGATTGCGGATTTCATTGCCATGATTGTAGCAGCAGCACTGACGGTTGCATTTTTCAGATCGCTGAAAACAAACCGTTATGATCAAATGGAAGATACTCTTTGAAGCCTTAAAAAAAGAGGTTTTATTATAATTGTAAGAGAATTCGGCTCAGCAGGCAAACAATTTGGATAAAGAATTTGTTTCGGATATCAATGCGAATTCGCCTGCTTTGCTTCATAGCCTTCATCTCAATACAGAAGTGATTTAGCAGGCAATTGTTACACAGGATAAGGTGATTCGTAAAATTGTTGATCAAGGCAGCTGCGTTATCGTAGACAGAGTCGCAGATTATGTGCTGCGTAATTATAACGAAACTATCAACATCTTCATTTATGCCCCGAAAGATTACTGTATCAAAAAGGTAATGGAGGTTTACGGGGACAGCAAAGAGGAAGCGAAAAAGAATATCCACCGTTCCGATGAAACAAGAGCCGTACATCTTAATTCTTTAAGCAAAATCGCTTATAATAATATATTTGCTGTTATTATCATAGCAGTTCATGATAGCCGTTAGACAAATAGTTATTTGATAGCAAAAGTCAAAATATCTTATAGAATTAGGATAATACATATCAAATCAAATGAAATCTCCTAAACAAAACATTTAATATCTGTTTTGCACTTAGGAGTTGGAATAAGTTTTAATAGTTTGCAGAATATCCGCATCTAACAATACACAACTAACACTAATTTAATAGCATATAGGAATAGGATTTCAGTTGTAATAACCGAAATCCTATTTTTTATACTGTAACCTGATGACAAGCTGAACAGTTATCTTGCTAACATTGACTAATAATCTGAGGAAATGTTCTTGCATCCTATAAAATAAATGGCAAAGCGTGAAGGAGTGGCCAAACAACTCAGAGCAGATGATTTTTTGTTCTTAAAAAAGTTATTGTATTCTGATTGTATCATCTACATATAAAGATAACGGCTGCATTGAAAACATTTCTCTTCACCGCTATCTTATTCTTATGTGAATAGTTTTTAAAAAATTATTGACAAAAACAATACTTCGTGATACGATGTATTACGTAATAGGAGGTATGAAATGGATATTCAGTTAAAACGCGGTCTGTTGGATGTTTGTGTCTTGGCTGCAATTAAAAGTGAAGATTCCTACGGTTATCAAATCATTAAGGATATGAAACCGTATTTGGAGTTATCGGAATCAACCC
>CABUCT010000059.1 GCA_902490145.1 uncultured Oscillospiraceae bacterium | reverse complement strand
CCGCCTCTTTAAAATTCTTCGACCTAAAACGAGCGGAATTTTGAGTGATTTTGGGTACGGAGAAAGCCGCAAGGCTAACGCCTGCGGGTGACGACAAGCCGAAAATCGCCGAAATCAAGCCGTTTTAGGCGGGTTCGGATTTGTACTTTGCTTAAGGACTTTTATGATCTAACTTTTGCTTTTGTCAAATTTTTAAACATGGATCGTGACGACGGATACATAATCGCCTGTCGACAGTATTTTCGATTTTTATCTGATTTGGCGGCTTTATATTTGATATTGTTTTAATATAAAGATTGCAAATTGATTCTGTTTCGTGTATTATATACACAAATTTCTTTGGAGGAATAAAATGACAAAAAGAAGAGTTGACAGCTTGGATTTGGTGAGAATAGGCCTTATTTTTACTGTGTTTCTGTGTCATACAGCCTATTTCCTGCCGAACAGAATGAACAATTTCTTTGGCAGTTTAACCGGATATGCCCTTGAGCTGTTTTTTATAGTATCCGGTTTTTTATCGGCACTCAATTATTTTGAACGTACTGAGCTTAAAACAAAAGATTTTTTGTTTAAAAAACTGAAAAAAGTTTATCCTTTGCATCTCATAACATATTTATTGTGCCTTTTTCTGACCCTCCAAACCGGAGGTGCAGGAGATTACAAGCTGCTTATAAAAACAAGCGTTGCAAATCTTTCGCTTTTACAAAGCTGGATACCAAAAGAAGATTATATTTTTTCATTCAATGGAGTAACCTGGTTTTTATCTGTGCTGATGTTTTGTTATCTAATGACTCCGGTGACTCTGAAGTTTATAAAGAAAATCAAAAATCAAGCTATCTGGCTACTCCTTTGCGTAATTGCTGTTAGGTTTATCTATTTTGCATATTATAAGCATTACATCGGCGTAATGAATATTTATTACACAAATGTACTCCCCGCATACAGGTTTCTTGAATATTTTTCGGGCATGCTTTTTGGCGTTATATATATGGAATACGGTAAGGAAAAGAAAAGCTCTTTTATTCAGTTGTTCGGGCTTGTGGCATTTTTCCTTGCATTCCAGATAAACCGCATAGAGTTTGGTCGTTATGACGCTATCTTTATATTTTTTGAATTCTTTTTGTTATACTCGGTGACATTCGCGGACGGGATTATAACTACTGTTTCAAAAATAAAAATAGTGAAACATTTAAGCTATATAAGCTTTACATTTTATATGCTGCATCAGGTTGTGGTTAAATACACGAGTTGGATCACAGGACTTTTATCAATAGACATGTCTTCACACAAAGTAGTTTTTTGGTGTCTTGAATTAATCGTAACCCTTGGACTGTGCGAATTATATCATTTTGTGAGCGACAGGGTTTTCTCTAAACGTCGAATAAAATAAGCCCTGCAACATGTGTATGATCAAAATCACTTTTTCAGCTGCCAAAATGTGAGTTAAAACAAATCCGATTTCGCTTTTAAAACGAAGTCGGATTTTTATCGCTAGGTAATACAGCAAAAATAATGACATTTATCATCCAACATTTTCAAGTGATTTAAACTCGAAGATTTGTGTAACAATAAAAAAAGAGGGATCATATAATCCCTCTTTTTTTATTCAACTTTTATCAATCGTCTTCGGTCTTTTCGTCATGATCCTGTTCCGCTTCGGGGATTGGGTGTTTTTCCACACGGACCTTATCAATGCGGCGTTCCTCCACACTCTCAACTGTGAACAATGTATACGCCGCTTCCACGGTCGGATGATCATCTTCGGTCGGAATATAACCGAGCATCGACATTATCATTCCTCCTAAAGTGTCGTAATCACCCTCAGGGAGCTTTCGCCCCAATATTTCGGAAACTTCATCTAAATCAGTTACGCCGTCGATTGTGAAAACGTTTTCGGAAAGCTGTTCGATATCCTCTTCTTCGTTATCGTATTCATCCTGAATATTGCCGACGATAGTCTCGATAAGATCTTCCATGGTGACAATTCCGGCTGTTCCCCCGTATTCATCAACAACGACCGCCATCTGAATGTGTTTTTCGGTCATTTCGGTAAACAATGCACCGCATTTCTTTGATTCGGGAACATAATAGGTCTTTCTGATCTTATCGGTTACAGTTGCAGATTCAGGGATGTTCTGACACACAAACGGAAGCATATCCTTTACATAAATAATGCCCACAATATTGTCAAGATCATCCTCATAAACGGGAATACGGGAAAATCCTTCTTCCACAGCGAGCTTTACCGTATCGCTTAGGCTGTCGGTGGTTTCTACTGCCACCACATCGGTTCGGTGGGTCATTATTTCCTGAACGCTTATGTCATCAAACTCGAAAATATTGTTTATCATTTCCTTTTGACTTTCTTCAATAACGCCCTTTTCTTCGCCCACATCAACCATCATGCGAATTTCTTCTTCGGTGACATTTTCGGGCTCGCTGTTAGGGTCGATCCCGCAAAGACGAACCAAAAGATTTGTTGACACCGAAAGAACAGCGATAAACGGCTTCATTATCTTTTTAACAAAAAGGAGGATTTCCACCACTGCAAACGAAACTTTTTCAGGGTTGTGGATGGCAAGACGCTTTGGCACAAGCTCGCCCAACACAAGCGAAAAATATGACATGATGACGGTTACCACCACGAGTGAAATTCCGTTTATAAGTCCGGCGTTATTCTTTCCGAAAGTTCCGAGCCAATCCGCAAGCACCGCTCCGAAGCGGTCAACAAAGGTTTGCGAGGCCGAAGCAGAAGTCAGGAATCCGGCAAGCGTAACTCCGATTTGAATGGTTGACAAAAATGCAGCTGAATTTTCGGTAAGCTTGATTATCTTTTTGGCTTTTTTATTTCCCTCCTCAGCCATTTTGGCAATTTTTGCATCGTTAAGAGAAATAACAGCAATTTCGCTCATGGCAAAGAAGGCGTTTATCAACACAAGCAGCAGCAAAAGCAAAAGTTTCATAATCAAATTGTCCGGGTCAGAGTCCATTTTCTATATCTCCTTATAAATAATAAAAATCTGTTTTTAAAGATATTTTATGCGGCAGAATTCTTATAATTAATCTTCATCTTTTCCGCAACACTTTTTATATTTTTTTCCGCTGCCGCAAGGGCAGGGATCGTTTCGTCCGATTTTTTGAGATTTGGTTTTTACCACAGTTTTACCTTTGCTGTCTCCTCCGCCCACGTTTTCGGATGTGACCTTGGCAACCTGTTCACGCTTGACGTCTTCCTGACGTTTTATGCGTACGGTAAGAATCATCTTGGCAGTTTCTTCACAGATTGATTCGCTCATCTGGTTAAACATATCATAGCTCTCATTACGGAATTCAACGATTGGATCATGCTGAGCATATGCACGCAAATGAATACCGTTTCTCAGCTCATCCATGGCGTCAATATGATCCATCCAATGAGTGTCAACGGTTCTGAGAAGCACCATTCGTTCAATCTCACGCATAAGATCCGATCCGAATCCCTTTTCTCTTGTTTCATAAAGCTCATGTGCTCTTTCAATAAGCTGTTGAGCAATTTCCTCTTTAGAAGTAGATCCAAGCTCTTCGGGTGTAAATTTAAAATCATCAGGAGTTGTGAGCCAGCCAATGAAATGATCACGGAGACCTTGAAGATTCCAATGATCATGAACTTTCGGATCAGCAAGGAATATGTCGCACGCATTAGTTATGGCATTATCCACCATTCTGAGGATCGACGGCTTAAGATTTTCGCCGCCAAGCACCTCGTCACGCTGAGTATAAATCTTATTTCTCTGCTGATTCATTACATCATCAAATTCAAGAGTGTTTTTACGTGCGGCAAAATTTCGAGCCTCAACCTTGCTTTGAGCATTCTCAATAACGTTTGAAAGCAGCTTGCTGTCAAGCGGCATATCGTCTTTAAACGCAGAAATATTTGTCCATCTGTCTCCGCCAAACAGACGCATGAGGTCATCTTCGGTTGAAATAAAGAAACGGCTGGCTCCCGGATCGCCCTGACGTCCTGCACGACCGCGGAGCTGGTTGTCGATACGGCGGGAATCGTGACGCTCAGTACCGATTATGAAAAGACCGCCTGCTTCTCTTACCTTTTCGGCCTCGGGAGCGATTTCTTCTTTATGTTTTTCAAGCAGTTCATTATATATACGGCGAAGCTCTAAAATTTCTTTGTCATCAGTGTCAAAATAGCTTGTGGCACTGTTTATCTGTTCCTCGTCATATTTCATTTTTCTCATATCTGCCTTGGCAAGATATTCTGCGTTTCCGCCAAGCATAATATCGGTTCCGCGTCCCGCCATGTTGGTTGCGATCGTTACCGCACCGAGTTTCCCTGCCTGAGCAATTATCTGTGCTTCTTTTTCGTGATGCTTTGCATTCAGAACGGCGTGTTCGATTCCCTGCTTTTTGAGCATTGAACTGAGCATTTCGGATTTTTCGATCGAGATAGTTCCGACAAGCACCGGCTGACCTTTTTCATGAGCTTCTTTGATCTGTTCAATAACAGCTTTGAACTTACCCTGTTCGGTTTTATACACCGAATCGACCATATCGTTTCTTATCATGGGTTTGTTGGTTGGAATCTCGATAATATCAAGATTATAGATACTGTTGAACTCTTCCTGCTCGGTCAAAGCCGTTCCGGTCATTCCCGAAAGCTTTTTATAAAGACGGAAATAATTTTGGAAAGTGATGGTTGCAAGAGTTTTGGATTCATGTTCAACCTTAACACCTTCTTTGGCTTCTATCGCCTGGTGAAGTCCTTCGTTGTACCGACGGCCGAACATAAGACGGCCGGTGAATTCGTCAACAATTATAACCTCTCCGTCCTTCACAACATAATCCACATCACGCTTCATAATGCCATAAGCACGGATAGCAAGATTTATATGGTGAAGCAGAGTGTTATTTTCGGGATCTGAAAGATTGTCCACTCCGAAAGCTCTTTCTGCTTTTTTAATTCCCTCAGGGGTGAGGGTTGCGGTCTTTGCCTTTTCGTCAACAATATAGTCACCGTCATAAAGCTCGTCAGCGTCTTGCTTGCTGTCAAGTTCTTTGACTTTGTTCATTGTAAGCGAGCGTGCAAATTTATTTGCTCGTTCGTAAAGATCACTTGATTTTTCACCCTGACCCGAAATAATAAGCGGGGTTCTTGCCTCGTCTATAAGAATCGAGTCGACCTCGTCGACGATAGCGTAGTTGTGACCTCTTTGAACCTTGTCCTGAATATGCACCACCATATTGTCACGCAGATAATCAAACCCCATTTCGTTGTTGGTTCCATAAGTTATATCTGCATTATACGCAGCTCTTCTTTCGTCGTTATCAAGACCGTGAACAATCAACCCGACTTTTAGTCCCAAAAAACGATAAACCTTTCCCATCCATTCGGAGTCGCGGCGGGCAAGATAATCGTTGACCGTGACGATGTGGACGCCTTTTCCGGAAAGGGCGTTCAGATATGCTGGAAGAGTTGCAACAAGAGTCTTTCCTTCGCCTGTTTTCATTTCGCTTATACGTCCCTGATGCAGCACGATTCCGCCGATTATCTGAACGGGGAAATGTTTCATTTCAAGCACTCTCCACGCAGCTTCACGGCAAACCGCAAAAGCGTCGGGCAAAATATCGTCAAGGGTTTCGCCCTTTGAAAGGCGGCCTTTTAATATTTCGGTCTGAGCCTTTAGCTCTTCATCAGACATCTCTTCATATTTTGGTTCAAGATCAAGAACCTTTTGCATTATCGGTGTGACTTTTTTAAGCTCACGCTTGCTGTAATTTCCAAATAAAGCGGCCAGTATATTCATTGTTTGTCTCCATTCAGCCCTTCGGGCATCAATTTAAAGTGTATTCCAATATAATTCAGGTGATGCAAGGTGTTTTGATGCGTTAATTGCCCCGACATGATAAATACATATACTTTTTGCAAACACCTCATCGAAAAACGACACAGTACGTTTTTCATTCACCATTTTTCCTCAGCTTAGGCAGTTTGAAGCATATCGGGTTTAAATTTCTTTACATATAAGGCATTATACTATAATATTATTTGTATTTCAAGGAATTTTTTGTAACTCACTCACAAGATGTTAAGCTGAGGGAAGCCAAACACAACATGCCGGGAACTTTAAGCTGCGGCGGCTTTTTATGTTTTCACCGTTGTTGGGCTTAACACCATTGTCGGGCGGTAAGCCCGACTGCCGTTTCAAGTTTTCGGCATATTGTTTTCTATTCTCTTCAGCTTAATCAATAAAGCAATTCCCTCAGGTGGGATGTACACACGATTTTCATCCGTCCGACCAAACATTATTTCGCAGTTTTCAAAACCCTCCTGCAGCGGGAACGATTCCTCGTCGCACCAACGGTTTACTCCGACAAGTATGCTTATATTTTCGCTTTTTCTTATATATGCAATATGCCCCGCTTCGGCAAAAACCGGAACAAATTCTCCGCAAAAAGCTTCTTTAAAATCCCGGCGTATTTTGCCCATGATTTTATAAAATTCGCAAAGATCCTTATCCCCTTTTTCGAAATCAAAAACACCGCGGTTGAACGGGTCGGAATATCCTTCCTCTCCAAGCTCATCACCGTAATAAACGCAGGGTACTCCCGGAAGAGTATATTGAAGGGCAGCCGCAAGTCTTACAAACTTTTTTCCCCTAAAAAACTCTTCTTCACTCATGTGATGACACGACTGCCACTCTCTTCCTCTGCCCATCGGGCGTTCACCGCAAAGTGCGGTTATAAGACGTTCGGTGTCGTGCGTGCCCATATGATTCATGAGCAGTTTCGTTACCTCAGGGGGATAGTTTTCCACAATCTCGCAAACCGCCTCCATAAGCTTGTCGGCGGTCCCTCCGCGTAAAAATTTAAGCACCGCTTCATAAAAAGGATAGTTCATGACCGAATCGAGCTGACCGCCTTGAAAATATCTTCGGCGATGACCATAGCTTTCTTTGTTTGAAGCATCTTCCCAAACTTCTCCAATGATAATGGCCTCCGGATTTTCTTTCTTCACCGCCGAATTAAACCGATCAAGAAAAAGATCGGGAAGCTCATCGGCAACGTCAAGACGCCAGCCGCTCGCCCCTAGTCTCAGCCAATAGCGGGCAACACCGTTTTCTCCGGTAATAAATTCAAGATATTCCGGATTTTCTTCGTTCACTTCGGGCAGGCTTTTTATGCCCCACCATGCGTTATATCGATCTGGGTAGCGGGAAAAGGTGTACCAGCTGTAATAAGGCGACTGCCGGTCTTGAGCCGCTCCCACACTTTTATAGCGATTGTTTTTATTAAAATATATGCTGTCTTCTCCCGTGTGGGAAAAAACTCCGTCAAGAACAATGCGAATGCCGCGTTCAGCCGCGGCTTTGCAAAGCTCCTTAAAATCATTTTCATCTCCCAGCATCGGGTCAATTTTGAAATAATCGGCCGTATTATAACGGTGATTCGAGTGGGCTTCAAAAATCGGATTTAGGTATATGCAGGTCACACCCAACTCTTCAAGATAAGGAAGCTTTGAGGTAATTCCCTTTAAGTTTCCGC
>CABUCT010000058.1 GCA_902490145.1 uncultured Oscillospiraceae bacterium | reverse complement strand
TCGATCCATATACGTTCAGAAAAAAACGTGGAAGAACAAGACCTGATACCGCAACAATGATTTGCAGTATCAAGTTTCCCCATAAATTTTTAAACGCCTGTTTGTTTCTCATTTACAAGCCGCCGTTCCGAGTATTTTTATTCCGTTTTCCTTTGCAAACAAAAGAGTCTTTTCATATTTTTTATAATGGGTGTATCTGTATTTTTCAGCCAAAACCGCTGCATCACATTTTTCTGCACAAATAATTGCATCTGCAAATATTCTTATTGACGGAATAGCAGCTAAAACAAGCTCATGATTTTTTGAAGCTTCTTCAATCGCATGGCTAAACTCATTCTTATTTTTAATTCCGTCATTGTCAAAGCAGATACAAGTTGCTGATATACCGAAATCATTTGCAATTTCAGCAGTTTTTTTTGCCAAAATTTCCGGCATGTCCGTCTTTTCAATACTTGACGATACAGCCAAAACCTTTATATTCTCACTTTTACATTTACGGATTAAGGTATTTACAAGAAATTTTATCTTTTCACTTTTCTTGTTGACCAAAACCACACTTTTGTTATTCATATTCGTTATCTCTCCCATTCTCCGAGAACCGGTACTCTATACTCTTCAAAATCTGACATTCTGTTCATTGTGGGATTTATAATTAATACTACAAATACAGCGAAGCATACCAGAATAACACTGAGTACACACACCACTGCCACAAATTTATTTTTAACTATGCTCGAAATACCTTGTTCTTCTTCAGCTTCCAGATGACCTTCTATCTCGTCGATATAAATAACGTCAATATTCTCATTCAGTTCTTTAGTAGAATTTTCGAGATATTCACTATAACATGCAATTAAATCACGGGTAAATTGCTCATCAGAGGAGGAGACTGTGTATTCTATACACATATTATCCGCCATGGTCTTAACCTCTAAAAACTTGCCAAACTCGGAAATCTTTATTTCATTTTTAGACGACAAATCCGAATTAAAAGTTTTATCGTAAATTTCAATAATCTGTTCGTTTGAATATTTTTCGCTTATATTCTCAAGTACAGCCTTTTTTACAAAGTTTTTTTGAAGTATGGCGTTATACATACGGGCAAGCTCATTTTCCGTAAATCCGCCTTTTTTGTCTACTGTAAGATCTTTGTTATTAAAACAACACACCTTTGAAAAAGAATATATTTCATTATTACCAACATCTATACCCGAGTTCATCATTGCAGTTATGCCCATATTACCAAGCACTGCAATTATAACTGTAACCCCAATAATTAAATACTTAAATTTCCAAAGTCCGATAAAAATATCTTTAAATCCAAAATGTTCAAACATATTGTTTCCTCCGATTTGCATATAATAGCGGATTACTATATCTCTTTGTGCATATTCCCGCAAGGAACCAACACAATATCACAGTAACCCAAAACTGAGCTGTTATAATAAAACTAAGCCAACCTGTTGCTTCGGCTCTCGGCACAAATAACAACGACGTAAGTGAGGTAAGCACCAAAGTAAAATGAAAGGTTCCCTTTCGTGCAAAATCAAGCATTTTAATCATTATGATTCCCAGAACAATACTGAAAACAGCAAGTCCGATATAACCGAAATCCGTATAAAGCTCAAGTAAAAAAGATGAGCCCCATCCGTTTCCGTCAAGATAATCCTGCCCTCTGGCCACATAAGACATGTTATGGGCAAAGCTGTTACTCAGGGTCGCTTGAAGAATATTGTTTCCATCTCCGAGACTTTGTGCTCCGAAAAGCTTTTGAGCCAAAGTTCCGTGTGTAATATAGTCGATAAATCCGCCGAAAGTATAATTTCTGAACGCTCTCTGCGGCAAGTGAGGTATCGTTGAATGTCCTATTGCCAACACATCGAATGTTACGCCTTGTTTGTAAAAAAAGTCAGCAATAAGTCCAAGCACTCCTCCGACCTCTGCCTCTTCTCCTGCACGGATATAGTTATAGGCTCCGAGAAACACAATCGCACAAGGAGCTGCTATTGCAACAGCCGTCCTTTCAAATCGTCCGAACCATTTGTGCTTATTTTCATATATATCACGAATAAGATAATAAATCCAAGCAAAAAGCACATTCAAAACTATCTGATTTCTAATTCCGATAAGTAACGAGGGAACCGCAGAAATAACATACAGTACAAGTACGACGAAGGCCTTTTTCTTTTCAGGATATGTCGCAAGAAAAATACAAAGACTGTATGGCATAAGTCTTGAAACGGAATATATCAGATATGGCATGTGACTGGAAAAACCGGAGTAATAATCAAGATATGAGGTCTGCATTACATAAAGCAGTTTCTCGGCTTCCATTAAAAGATAAAAACCCATGGATATCACAAAAATCACAGCCGATATGATTTGAAGATTTTTTACTAAATTGCTTTTATATTCGGTTAAAACAGGAGGGATATATTCCTGTTTTTTATTTCTGCTCATCCTTTCGGCAATAATTGCACCGACAAACATAAACACTAATGAAACAAGCATTGAATATAAAGCAAAAAGTAAATGGTCAAGATCAAAATACCACCAAACATCTCCTCTTAAAGCACTTATAACGGGACGGGAAAGTAAAAATACAGCAAAGGTAAAGTTGAAAAACAAAAACACCACACGACGACTGATATTTTCAAATCCAAAAATTATATTATTAAGCCAAAGAAGCACCAATGATATTAGCAAACAATTGCAAGAGCCGCAAAGATAACCAAGCGGCCAGAAAAAAATTGCTGTCCATACTAAAAAATATCGTATTATTCTTGACATTTATTCTCTCCTTTGCTGATTATTTTACAAGGTCGCAAATAAAGTCTATCCACGTTTTTAGGATATTTTTCTTTTCAAACTTTTCAATATCTAATCGAGATTCCATAGAAAAGCTCTTGCGAAGTTCATCATCTTTAATAAGTTTTTCAATTGATTCAGCCATATTCTTTATGTTATAAGGCTCAATAAGAAATCCGTTTACACCGTCTCTGACAATTTCGCAAGGACCCGTATCTATGTTAAAGCTTACTATCGGGAGACGATTCGCCTTAGCTTCTAAAAGCACAAGAGGAAGACCCTCGCGATAGGACGGCAATACCAAAATGGAATGGTCTTTATATAGAGAAAGAACATTACTGTTATTTCCCATTAAAATCAGCTGATCGTCAAGCTTTTCCTTGATAACTTGCTGCTTTACATCATCAAATGTCTCGCCTTCTCCGTAAACATACCATTTCCATTCAGGATATTTAGGCAAAACTTCTTTCGCGACATTAACCATCATGTCATATCCCTTTTCAGGGCCAAACCGACCAACCGATAGAATCTTTTTTGAATCTAGATCACACTGCTCTGCATTTGCAAGAACTCGGTCGTCAATCCAGTTTGGTATAGTCACTATCTTTGAACGCCGGGTGCAAAAAAATTTTATATAATCATTTCTGGTCTTATCGGTAAGCACTACAATCCTATCTGCAAACAAACTGCTTATAAAACGGATAAATGTAATGGCTTTTTCATGAATTTGATTTATTAAAGCTCCGTGATCACAATAAACAAACTTCGTCTTCATAAATATCATCGACGGAATCGAAACATATGCCGGATAGTTTCCTATAAGCAAAGCCACATCAATTTGATTTTCTTTAAGGAATTTTCTAAGCGGCTTTTTAATTTCCCACATCACCGAACGCAGTCTCTGAGACTTACAGTTAAGGGAAAAATATTTTTCAGCCGATGACAAATCATATGCAGGGGGACCGTTTTTTTGAAATATACTTACAAAATACACGTCAAATTCTTCACAAAGCGAGCGTGTAAGAGCTGCGGCAACCGCCTCTGCCCCCCCGGTCACGGTCATGTCCCAGTCAATAAGAGCAATTCTTTTTTTATGATTTCCCATTTGAATTCCTCACTGTATTTTATATATTTTCTGTTTCATCCCGAGAATGTATTTATACAGCCGCACATTTAAAAGAAGTGCCAAAGCAGCAATTTTCCTCGGCTTTCCGAATCCCGGATCACGTATTATCCTCAAAACATTTTTTCTCAAGTATTTTATCACTTCACGATACTGAGGAATTGTTTTATAATCGTCTCTTTGCAGCATCTTATCAAGTAATCTAAAGTGTGCATAATTACATCTGAAATATACACACGGCAAAGCATCCGGACAAAGCTCAGAAACAATTTTATAGCATATGTTATATGACTCTAATTCATCAAAATCTTTCTCTGTAAACGGTTTAGTAGTTATGCTGTCAGCCCTTCTGAAATAATAATAAAGCGAAGCAGTAGTAACCGCCATTTTCTTAACATTTTTAAGAACCGCAGGCGTAAAAAATGAATCTTCATAAAGCTTGCCAACCATAAATCTTATATCACTGATCGCAGTTTTTCGGTACATCTTGTTGCAGGCGGACGGAAGACCATCACCGCGAAGAAGATATTTATAGCTTTCGGTTTGATCGCAGCAAAATTCACGGCACTCCTTCACCTGTGACACTTCCTTGCCCTCGAAAACATCCATCGCAGAACAACAAGCGATATCGGCATCATTATCAATAATAAGCCGATAAAGCGTTGAAAGCATATTTTTTGCAATATAATCATCGCTGTCTATAAAACAAATGAACTCACCCGCAGACTCCTCAATGCCACGGTTGCGAGCATCTGAAAGTCCACCGTTTTGCTTATGAACCGTTCTTATACAACTGTTTTTTTCTTCATATTTATCACAAATTTTTCCGCTTGAATCGGTCGATCCGTCGTCGATAAGCAATATTTCATAATCTGAAAAATCCTGAGCAAGTATTGAATCAACACATCTTGCAAGATATTTTTCCACATTGTATACGGGCACAATAACGCTTATCATTTTTGATCCTCCCTCAGCACCTTAACAGTGCGTTCAAGACCCTCATTTATATTATAAAAGGGCCTCCATCCAATACTGTTTAGCTTTTTGGGATCAAGCAAAGCTTTGGTCGCCTTTGAATACCCTTTTCTCTCACTTTCGTCGGGAAGTTCAAAGACCACCTCTGTACCTGCACTTTTTGCAAGCAATTCAGCAAGGTCTTTGAGCCTTATATCAGATTTCGGATCAGCAATATTATAACTCTCTCCATTTTTTCCGTTAATCAATAAGAAAAGCAATGCAGACACAACATCTGCGGCATAGCAATATGAATAATATTGTGTGCCTTCGCTTTTGAGAACAATATTTTCTCCGGCCACCGCTTTTTTTATAAACTGAGCAAGAGCCTTACTGTCGGTTTTCAGCATACTGGGTCCGTATACACGGCATATTCTCGGGATAACAACATCCATTCCGTATTTTTCAATATAAGCCTGACAAAGTGCCTCACCTGCACGCTTTCCTTCGGGATATCCCGCACGCAAAGTATTACAGTCAATATAGCCGAGATCATTTTCTGAAAATCTTTCTGTATCTCCCCGATTTTCTCCGTAAATCTCAACACTCGAAAGAAAAACCGCTCGTTTTGCATGTGAATTTTTTGCATAATCGAGGAAATTCTTAGTTCCTATTACGCTGGTCATTATAGTCCCAATTGGATCGGCCGCATAGTCCTTCGGATGGGTATTACTTGCACAGTGGAACATATAATCAAACTCCGGTATATTTTCAATAGGAAAGTTTATATCACCCTTGATAAATTTAAAATTGGGGATATTTGAATACACCGAAAAACGTTCCTTTGCACGATCAATATTTCTTGCAAGAGCATAAATCTTTATATCTGCATTGAATTTTAAATTTCTATACATGAGTGCATCAACAAGAACACTGCCTATCATTCCGGTTGCACCCGTGATAAAAATTGAAGAGCCGTTCAGCTTTTCATAATCTATATCAAGAGAATTTATTCTTTCTATATCTTCTTTATAAAGCTTGTTTTCAATAAGCACGATAATCTCCATTCTGTTGCCGATTCATGTTGAAATAACTAACTCTATCAACGACAACCGAAAATATTTTTATATACTTTTCTGAGCATATCCTATTAAAGGTTTTACTTTTTCATTTTAAGCATTGCTTTAAAAATCTCAAGATCATCGGGAGAAGTAATTTTTAAATTTTTATCCGATCCTGCAGCAAAATGGAGTGTTTCCCCAAGATCCACCATCATAGTGTTGGTATATGAAGAACCATATATTCCGATTTCCTCCTTAAAAGCCTTTCGATATGATTCCAAAAGATTTTTAAAAGTGTACGCCTGCGGGGTTGAAACACGACGAAGCGTTTCACGCGGAATATACTGAGTTGTAGTTTCACCATTATCAGTCACGAAAATCTGCTCATTATAAGGAAGTGAAGTTACCGCATTTCCATATTTTTTACACGTTACGATAACGTCAGACAGTACCTCCTCATCAACCATAGGACGAATACCGTCATGAATTATAACAATATCTTTGTCATCTGCAATTCCATCAAGATGTTCAACTCCGTTACGTATTGACTCTTGACCTGTTACTCCTCCGGTTACTATCCATTTAAGTTTGGTAATGCCATTTTGCTCGGCATATGATTTAAGGGTATCCTGCCATCCGTCAATACAAACAACCAAAATATTGTCTATTTCCGGATGCTTTTGAAATACCTCAAGAGTATATATTATTATAGGTTTTCCGTCCAGCATTATAAACTGTTTCGGAATATCCTGACCCATTCGGACTCCTTTTCCGCCTGCTATAATCACTGCTGTTATCATTGTTTTTCTTCCTTTCTGCCAACACAGAAGTATTTTCCTCTGTATATCTCATAGCTGTTTTCACAATCCAGAATCACACAGTCATGATGTGATTTTCTCTTTTCGGGAGGCGGAAGCTGCATATAATCTCCGAAAGCTATTTTAAGGTAATCATCATATCCGATTGGAATAGGCATTTTACAATCTTCGAAATCAACAAATATCGCTTTTTCAAAAGCTTTCTTCGGATATCTGTTTTTCATATATCCGGGTCCCGCACAAAGTTCAGTTATTCCCTCGCATTCACATATTCTATATTTAGACATATGCTTTTCTGCCATTTTCCAGATCCTGTAGCGAATTTTTTTTCCCCTGAATATTCCAAGGGCTGTTTTTCCCAGTAATCCTATTGCCTTGCCATGATTGACCGGAACAAGCTGTGCACAAAAAAGTGAATATATAAGAGCCCAAAAGCACTGCATCTTTCGGGCAAATTTTGAGCTTGGATATCCGTCAAGCGGAAATATATCGAGCACCACCCCATGAGGCATATCCAAATCCTGCTGATAAGGCTTTATTAATGTTGTGTGAGTATCACGAATGGTTATAAACACGTTATGATCAACCATATCCTCAGATGGCTTACATATTGCATACCGTTCATTCGGTTCGGATATCCAAAGATCATATAACTTTTCATAATCCTCCCGAGGCATGAAAAAATCAAGATCATCATCCCATGGAATAAATCCCTTATGCCTTATTGCACCAATGCAGCCTCCGCCGCAAAAATAGCAAAGAAGGTCGTGCTTTAAACAGAAATCGACAAAATATTTTGACATCTCCAAATTTATACCATGAATTTGCTCAAGTTCTTTTTCGGTATACTCCTGCATATTTTACCCTCTTTTTGTCAGTCTGATTTCGATCCTAATTATATTAATTAAAAAGTTTTTATATCTCTGAATTTTTAATATTGATACCAAGTCATTGTATCATACATCATATCAA